>QMTT01000107.1 GCA_003663565.1 Thermoplasmata archaeon | reverse complement strand
TATGACTACTAAGTAATAAGAGACAGCGGCTATTGCTACGATAACTAGGAGGATACCAACATACTTTCCACCGGGAAGGCCAGCCCTTACGAACGCCATCGCTGGTCCGCTCTTTGTGTACCTCGCTACAGTGAACTCTGCCCAGAGTGCAGGAATCCCTATGAAGAGGACTAAGAGAAGATAAACTATGAGGAAAGCAGCTCCTCCGAACTTGCCGAGCATATATGGAAAACGCCAGACGTTGCCCAAACCTACGGCAACGCCTATCAGAGCAAGGATAGAACCAACTTTAGTTGCCCAGGTCTCCCTTTGTCTGGCCAGACGGACCACCTCCTGGGAAGTTATCTTAAGACGTTTAAATCTCTAAGGTTATCAAACAAGAGCTCGATCTCCTCCTTCGTGTTGAAGAAGTGGAAGGAAACCCTTACCGCAGGCCCCCTCGGTGAGACGACAATTCCCCTATCGAGGAGCATCTCGTAAAGGCCATGAGGATCCTCGTGCTCAAAGGCAAATATGGGACCCATGTTCTCCTCATCCTTCGGAGATAAGACTTTCATCCCATGGCTTAGCCCGAGGTCAGTGGCGTACTTGACGAGGTCCTTGACCCTGGATTCTATCCTTTTCACGCCTATATTCCTGATGAGTTTTATGGATTCGAGAGACGTCAAGATACTAGGAACAGCTGGTGATCCAGTCTCAAATCTCCTAGCGCTTCTTGCGTAGTCCAACTTATGTATGTCGAACGCAAAGGGCTCCTCCTGACCGAACCAACCAGTGGTCAACGGGCTTAGGTCGTCTACTATATCCTTGCGCACATACATGATACCTACACCAGCCCCTCCCATGAGGTACTTCAGTGTTGTGGTCACAAGGACGTCGACGTCTGCTTTTTTCACGTCGATGTCCAAGACGCCAGTAGCTTGGGCATCATCTAAAACGAAATACGCTCCATGCTCGTGTGCTATCTTAGAGAGAGCTCTTATATTGCTATAGGTAAACCCGCTCTGATAGCATACACGTGGTTCTGAGAGCACTATAGTATTATCATCCACGACTTTTTCCAATGCATCGATGGATATCTTCCAAGATTCGCTATACACTATGCTCACTTTAGCCCCGAGTCTTTGTTGAGAAAGCCATACATGGCCAACAGTTGGAAAGTTCAGATCTGAAAGCACGACCTTCTTGCCGTTGTATTCTAAGGATGTGGCGAACGCTGCAAGGCCGCTGGTGACGTTGCTTACTATCGCTATCTCATCCCTACTTGCTCCGAGCAACTTTGCAGCTTCTGACCTAAGTTCCTCGTACTTTTCCATCCAGAAATCCCAGTTCATGCCTTTGGATTCCCAGTCGTTCATGTATTTCAGAAGTGCTCTTTTCACAGGTTCACTAAGGGGTCCATAAGAGCACGAGGCAAAGTACACAACTTGCCTCTTTGAGAACATCGGAAACAGTTTCCTCATGTCTTCAAGCTCCATGGCTATCACGCTTTCTACTTGTCCGCTGGTTCTTTATAAAAATAATGTTTAAGGATTCAAAATCGAGCATTTCTGTCTTCATTCTCGGTTTCTTGTTCTCTGAAATTTGGTTGAAGAATTCAACTTATACTTTTAAAAAGTTACATAAATTAAAACCTAAATTAGAGGAGCTGAGTCCCTATGGGAAAAAGAATATCCCTTAATGACGCCGCCAAAAGGGTCCTCATGGAGGTCTTAGGAGCACGTCCTAGCGAGAAGATCGCTGTCATAACGGACTTTTCAGAATCCATGGAGATCGCTCGCGCAATAGCTATTAAGGCAAATGAGTTGGGCATGGAATGTATTGTCTTCTCCTTCTGTCCTAAAGGAGACAATATACCATTGCCAGAGCATGCCAAAGAGATCGTCAACGACGCGGATTGTATTATACTTCTATCTAAGGGCTCTTTGAGTTTCTCCCCAGACGTTTGGAGGGCCATTGAAGAGGGCAAAAGAGTCGTCTCCTGTCCAAGGATATCATTGGATATGTTCAGAAGAGCATTAAGCGTCGATCTCATGAGGCTCTCGGAGGACACTAGAAGAGTGGCAGAAACTTTAAGCTTCGCGAATAAGGCTATGATCGTCACTGGAGTCAATTCTGAAGCGACACTTGATATAAGTTCAAGAAGAGCTGTATATGTTGACGGCCTTGCCACGAGACCTTCTTCTTTTACGATAATCCCAGGAGGTATTGTGGGAATAGCACCGTTGGAGGGCTCTACAAACGGGGAAATAGTGATAAACGGCAGTGTGAGCCATCTAGGGCCATTGAGGAAGCCCATAAAACTGACCATCGAGAGGGGCGAGATCGTTGAGATATCTGGAGGACGCGATGCCAAGAGGCTAGAAAGACTCCTCGAGGGTTATGGAAGCGAGAACATGTATAAAATCGCAGAGCTAGGCGTGGGCGTACATCCTATGATGCGCGTACGTGGAAACGCCACAGAAGACGAGAGCTCTCGAGGGACGATAGTGATAGGCATTGGAGAAAACAGCGGACATCTCGGGGGCAAGATAGATGCTCCAGACCACGTGGATTTATTCATTAGGTTTGGAAGCCTGTTCTTAGACAGGATACCTCTTGTCATAGGTGGAAATTTGCTCCTTGGTGAAGCCTATGAAAAGGGCCACAATAGACGAGAAGGATAAGAAGCTCCTCGCTGCGCTCCTTATGAATTCTAGGGAAAAGCTCACGGAGCTTGCCAAGCTCTTAGAGGTTAGCGTCACTGCAGTAAGTAAGAGATTACAGAAACTTGAGAATATGGGAGTCGTCAGAAGGTATTCCGTGAGCTTGGACTTCACGAAACTGGGCTTTAGAATAACAGCCCTCGTAAGGATAGCCATAGAGCCCTCGAAGAGAAATTATGTCATAAACGAGTTGAGAAAGGTGAAGAACATACTCGAGTTCTACGAGGTGAGTGGAGACTATGACATCATAGCGAAGGTTGTGGCCAGGGATATCTCCGAGTATAGGGACAAGGTTCTCACGAGGCTCTCGAGGATAGATGGTATAAAGAAGACCTCTTCAATGATCGTTATGGGAGAGTACTACTGCAATCCAAAGGCACTGTTGGAGGATGTTGACAATGAGTAGAGGGTTTAAAGCCCTAGTGTTCCTTGGAATAGAGCCCATGGAAAGAGTATTTGACATAGAAAGATACTTAGAGCGTTTGGATAATGTCCTTCGGATCTACGAGGTCACAGGAGAATTTGAACTCTTTGTGGAGCTGATCATAGATGACTCCAAAGAACTCGGCATGATAATAAACAAGATATCGACACTTAAAGGGGTAAAGAACATTCAGACATTCGTCGTCACGAAGGAAATAAAGGACTACTCCATAAATAATTACACATGTTCACTAAGAGGCAAAAGATAAATCTCGAAAGCTTGGGAAATCTAGGAACGTAATCCTAGTAGCATTGACATTGGATCTTATTAATAAGATCTCGGAAATCGAAGTCAAGGCTAAGAGAAACGCCGTGATGATACTCTTATCCACTCTCGCTCCCAAAGTGAGATTTGGATCCGCATTGCCGGTGTTGTTATGGCTTCAAATCTTGCTGCAGAGCTTATGACAGCTATTCCTGCAGGTTACATGTCGAACAGGTTCGGGAGAAAGAAAACGATCATTCTAGGACTTCTTGGAGTGTCATTCGCGTTTATGATACTATGTCTAAGAGGAACTACTATGGGAATTTATGACTCCAACATCTCGATAGGAACGATCTTAGGCCTAATATACGGTGGAGTGATAAAGGACTTGTTTTGATATAGAGTACTGTTTCTCTCATGCTCTCTCCTTGTTGGTATCGCGCTGTTAGTCCTCGCGACGTTCCTGTGGAGAGCATCTTAATGTGCATACTTTTTTAAGGAAATCCCTTAATATTAAATGGCTGGAGGTACCTCAGATGAGGGACAAAATAATCTACATAATACCACCAGCACATCCCATGTTCCTCCTACTGCTTCTCCTCATAGTGCTCTTCATGCCATTTATAGCCATAGTGTTCCTAGGATCCATAACGCTTGCGTTCACACGCCTTGGGATAAGTCCAGAAGCAGCTTTTTCGCTTGTAATTCTCTCCCTCATTGGAAGCGTCGTGAACATAAAGGTGTGGGAGTTCAGGAGCTATGGTCCCATAATAACTCAGAGGGAGGTCTCGTTCTTCGGAGTAAGGTATATAATTCCCGTAATGGAGTTCGGAGAGAAGAAGACGATCCTTGCTGTGAACCTCGGAGGCTGCATAGTCCCAGTAGCAGTTTCCATATATCTCATAATAAGGCTTATATCACTAGGAGAATACATGGTCATCTACAAGGCCTTAGTCTCAGTTGCGATCGCAACCCTGATCTTCAAGCTCGTCGCGAGGCCAATACAAGGCGTAGGAATAGCCATGCCCTTCTTCGTGCCCCCACTTACCGCAGCACTATTGGGGCTGATAATAGCTCCAGAGAACCCCGTCCCAGTGGCGTTTCTCTCAGGAACCCTTGGAGTCCTCATTGGCGCAGACCTGCTGAACTTGGACAAGATAAAGGACCTAGGGGCTCCTATAGCGAGCATTGGAGGTGCAGGGACGTTCGATGGAATCTTCCTAGCTGGAGTAATATCAGTACTTTTAGTATGATCAGCTTTTGCACCTGGGGATCCTTGTGAGGTCCATGGGTGGCGTTCGAGGCTAACGGCACGAGCCTCCCATCGCCCCGAAGGGCCCTCTAATGAGAATGTTCCAGCAAGCAACTACATCG
>QMTT01000106.1 GCA_003663565.1 Thermoplasmata archaeon | reverse complement strand
TAAACAACTAGCACGCCATACCACTTCGCCTTATATTCGATCAACCCCTGTAGCTCACGAGCACACTTTAATAGCCTTCTGTTTTGAGGACCTCTTCCAAGGTAGTCGTTGCCTTTCAAAGTATAATGCCCTCCCTCCCCATCCACGATAACAATTACACACAATCCCTTCATATATAAAACTATCACAAAAACAAAAACCGTTTAAAACGGCTAATTAATTTAGGAGTCCTCAGGGAAGAGAAATTGAACAAGTATCATAATAATTTCACTCAGGAATGACATAATCATAGAATACCCAAAAATACTAAACCAGTTGTAATACGTGTTATGGGCACCTACGGGACTTAGAATCTCTAGAGAGAATAAGGATCAGTCATACTAAAAATAGAGAGAATCCTAAACTATGGATACACTCCCTAAGGAAGAGAGAGTGGGTACGAAAATAACTCTCACTATTACCATGATATCGAAAAATTGGTTTCAAATTCTCCTTTTGAGGACTTCTGACCTCCTTCCTGCCCTGAGGGGCGAGGCTTGTTAATGTTTTTGTTACAAGCTCATCTATGGCTTCCTTGAAGAAGAATAAGTATTTATGGTGCGGGGGCTGGGATTTGAACCCAGGCACCCCTACGGGACGGGGTCCTAAGCCCCGCGCCGTTGACCAGGCTTGGCTACCCCCGCACTTGGGGGATCATTATAAATAGTTAATAGCCATATGATTTAAGATTTTTCTTCATGTATTTATTTTATGACCTTCTATAGGAACCCTCAGCTTAGAGCTTCTGATAATATCTCTCGAAATTTTTAAGTATTGTCGTGCATATTTCTAGACTGCAATGAGCTGTCCGAGATCTAAGTGAGGATAATCCCTTTGTCATTCTCTAAGGGACGTGTAATTTCAAGTAGCTTGGAGGGTCCTCGATGAACACTCTCATCTTGGCGTTGTTTCTTGTCTCAGCGTGGGTATTCTTCACAATATATCTCTCGACGAGGTATCAGGGCGAGTACAAGGTAAGATCACTTAGGATTCATTTCTACGTACCCTTTATCCTCGTTGGGAGCACGAGGATCAGCAAGTTCATAAACAGACTTTCCAGGTTTATGACGCGTAGCGTTAAGATCTTTTTTGTCGTTGTTGCTATCATTACAATGCTCCTTATAATGTATGTGCTTGGCAAGAGCTCGTTCTTATACGTCAAGAACTTGCTTATAAGTGAGGAGAAGCCCCCTGTGCTTTCCCCAAGGCTTGCTGTCGCTCTACCTGGTCTGAACCCTATAATACCAATATCCTACGGGATCGTTGCCCTTATCATAGCTGTCGTGGTCCACGAAATCTCCCACGGGATAGTTGCGAGGTCTGAGAAGCTTGAGATAGAAGATACTGGCGTTCTCTTCTTCTTAATCCCCCTTGGCGCTTACGTGAACGTGAAGGAGGAGCAGCTCAAAGAAGCCTCTCCGAGAACGAGAATAAAGGTGTTCTCTTCTGGTCCTGCGATAAACGTGGTATTTGCCCTCGTGCTCCTCGCAGGCCTTGCTGGGATGGGTCATTTCATTGAGGCAAAGGAAGGCATACTGCTCCTTGGAGGAATAGAGGGTACGGATGCTTATGGCAAGGTCCTCAAGGGTGATGTCCTCATAGCTATAGAGAACTACTCTGTAAGGTATCCTAGCGACATCGGTGCCATATTAGAGGATCTTGGAAAGAGGCCTGGAGATCTTGTGAACCTCACTGTGATTAGAAAAAATGAGGAGGTAAAAATCAGTATCGTGCTATCTGATAAATATAATTTCACTGGAAATTCTTCTGACATTGGGAAGCCCTTTATAGGAATATTCCTAGTGCCTATAGATGGTAAAGCATTGGAGTATTGTCTTTCAGCTCCTTATAGGGATCTTTTCTTATATCTCTCTCTTCCATTCATGAGGCTTGCTCCCATATCAGAGCCTATAAGCCTTATGTTCAACGTTCCAGCGCCAGGAATATTTTGGCCTGTTTACAACACCTTGTATTGGCTCTTTTGGATGAACATAGTATTAGGTACTGCAAACGTATTACCAGCGTTTCCCTTCGATGGCTATGGGATTCTTCAGAGCATGTTAGACGCAGCAGGTGAGAGGTTAAAGTCCATGAAGAGACTCTCGAAGCCTTTTCTCATCGCCATAAGCATCATCACGTATATCCTCATACTGCTTCCATATGTAGGACCTTTTGTATTCGGGTGATCGCATGGCGACGTGTTCTAAGTGTAACAGGAGTGCCGTAGTATACATAAGATACAATGGACAGCATCTCTGCAGATATCACTTTATGGAGTTCGTGGAAAAAAGGTTCAAGAGGGAGCTTAGAAGACAGCTCAAGATTGAAGGCCCTATGAAGATTGCTGTTGGTGTCTCTGGGGGAAAGGACTCGATGACACTTCTCAGGCTTCTTTTAGACGTCCTTGGCGAGAGAAGGGATGTCGAAATCTTCACGATATTGATCGATGAAGGGATCGCTGGTTATAGGGATCGTTCAAGGGAAGTCGCTGAGAGAACTTTCAAGGAGTGGGGCGTTGAATATTACATTGGAGAGCTTAAGAACATCGTAGGTTATACCGTGGACTATGCTGCTAAGGTCGATAAGGAGCTAAACCCGTGCACCTACTGTGGCGTGTTCAGGAGGCATGCGATAAACAAGATCGCGCGAGAGCATGGAGCTGACGTGATAGCTATGGGACATAACTTGGATGACGTCGCCCAGACGTTCCTCATGAATATAATGAGTGGAGACGTGAGAAGAACTGTGAGGACAGGCCCTCATATCTTCGTCCAGGAGGGGCTCATACCGAGGATATATCCCCTTATGAGGATCCCAGAGAACGAGGTATTCCTCTATGCTATCCTTCGTGGTATACCCTTTTATCATGGGGAATGCCCCTATGCCTCCGAGGGAGATAGGGCGTACTATAGGGACATAGTTTATAGGAGAGAACAGATGCGTCCTGGAACAAGGCATGCGATAGTGAACTATTACGAAAAGGTGAAAGAGTGTCTTATAAAGTGCTATCCCCCAGAGAAACTTGTGCCTTGTGAGATCTGTGGAGAGCCCACCTCCTCGGACGAAAGAATATGTCAAAAGTGCAAATTAGTTGAGAGGTTAAGATCCTTAGAGGAGCAGAAGACTTTATAAGTTTCATGTGCAGTATTGCGTAGGCATGTCATGGAGAGCTGCTCACGCCAAAAATATCCTCTAGGGCAATGGGAGCAATGCTCCGAGTCCTGGAGGCCTGTGCATTATAACCGTGAGACTTCAAAGGGAGAGAAGGGCTATACTCCTTATAATATCAGCGAGATCCTCACATTTATCAGTGGCATTCTCTATGGAGTCTATAAGCTCTTTGGTTATTATACACACTGAAGGCACCTTCTCCGAGTCACACCACTTTATGGCGACTTCTAACGCGTCTGTTCTCATATCATCAACGGCCTCCTCTATCCCCTCCACGATATCAGCGATCTCTAAAGCCTTTCTTGGATCCTTATATAGAACTTCAATCCCCTCTACGATCTTTATAGTGGCCTTATGAAGCTCCTTTGCCATGTTCAGCAGGATTCTCCTGAGATCTTCTGGTGGCCTAACTTCGGGTAATAAAAGGAAGTTTCTCGCACCGAACTTCACGTTTGCAGCGATATCGTCAAGTGTGAGGATAAGCCTTATGAGTTCCTCTCTATCTATGGGATGAAACATGCCCGTTGAGAGACTCGAGAGGATCTCCCTCTTTATGTCATCTGCCTCTTTCTCGAGCACGTATATTTTCTCGTATACCTTTGATGCCGCATCCTTGCCCTTCTCGAAATATGTTTTGAGGAACTCTGTTAGGCTTTCGGCAACTTCTATGATCTTATTCGCATGCCTTCTAGAACTTTCTATTATCTCAACCTCTCTTCTCCTGCTTATCCAACCCCACATGACTCACACCACATTATATTATATCTTATGAAATAGTGCTAGGGTAAAAGTAATTTTACTAAGCTGTAGAGGCCAAGGCTCATGAGAGCTGCTGCAGGCACTGTGAGTAACCATGAAATGAGTATCCATCCAACGATCCTTAAGTTCAGACCCTTAAGCCCTCGGCTCTTTGCAATACCAACCCCCATGACTGAGGAAACGCTGGCATGTGTAGTCGAGATGGGCATACCATATCCATAAAATATCTTAGGGAGTGTGCTGAAGAGCCATACGGTGAGAGCACTTGAGAGTACTGCTGCCGCTCCAGTCACATAATCAAGGCGAGTTATCTTGTACCCTATTGTCTCTATGACCCTATATCCCCACGTAAATGCCCCAAGCGCTATTCCAATGGATCCTATGAGGGCTAGGATGTACATCGTGGTTCTATCAGGGGTACCAAGTATTGAAGATGTTGTCGTTATGAAGACTCCTGTCGCATTTGCTATGTCATTTGTTCCATAAGAATATGCCGAGAAGGCAAGGTTTGCTATGAGAAGGCATCGAAAGAACTTGTCGACATCATAGCCTTTCACTATAAGAACCCTCTCGAGTTTAGAGAACAGCACATATAAGGCAATTGCTAGCGTCATTGCTATTAGTGGCGATATAATCCAGCTCGCGATGACCTTGTATATTACGCTTGTGTTTATCCTGTTTTCTCCGTTGAATATCATGTACCCAAGACCTATACCCAAAACTGCACCCACAATGCTATGTGTGGTAGATATGGGCATGCCTTTCCATGTGATTAACGTGATAACTATCCCTGCAGAGAATGCCGCCACAAGAGCCCC
>QMTT01000105.1 GCA_003663565.1 Thermoplasmata archaeon | reverse complement strand
TGGTCTCATTGAGGATAGGGATTTTATCGCAGCCTTAAACCCTCGAATGTGAAGCATTAGAGGCTCCCCCAAAAGGGTTGGAGGTTCCGAGGCTTTCGCCGATGATGGGCTAATGAAGACCAATCCCTACGGGATTATAGTCCTCGAGAAGCAGAGAGTGGGGATTAAAATTCCACGAGATCACACTAACTCCCCCGTAGGGAGAAACCCCTTTAGGTGGGAGGTCAGACTAACGAGGAAATACCTATCATTGCCATTATCAATATCACTTGAAGCAAGACTAATATAAAAACTCTTTTGGAAGTCTTAAGAGAATGGTGAAGCAAGGAAAGCCAGCTATCTCCGAGAATCCTTGTTTTATAGCGTATTCGCCTATATCCAAAGACTGCAGAAGAGAGGTTCTTCTCGAGAGTCATCAACATTTTATCAAGAATTTCCCTTAATGACTCAAATCTTGTCAAGTCCCCTACCATATAGTAATCACCAAGAGGGGTTGCTTTCTCATGACTATCTGTCGTCGATATTATCGGTTCGTATCCTTGCGCTCTTAAATACTTTTGTAAATCCCGTTTAAGATCTAATGCCATGTTGTTTCCATCGAAGTTCAAAAGTAATATCTTTTTACTCCCAACCTTCAACAGTAATGCATGAATACCCCCAGAATAAATGTCATCAAAGCCCTCCTTTGGAACGTACTTGCAATAAGATATTTCAACCTCTACATACTCTTTTTTATTAACCTCTTTTATAACATCATTTATTAATGAGACAAGTACTTCGAAATCTTTTTTTGTGAAGTCGTATATCCTTCCGTGAGACCCTCTGCTCGTGTGAAGGTCGATGACACATACGTTCTCTAAATCCGATAGGTTCCCTAAGATCTCTTGTGGTATATCGTCATACCCCTCTGCCAGTATGTCTACGAAACACATGTAATGTCCTAAAACATCGATACAATAGACTTTGAATTTGTCTCTTTTCAGGACGTGATATCTACCTACTAATGGTCTTGTTCTCACGTGCATTGCGCTGTTCACAATTCTCTTGACGATTTTCTTTGCCCTTCTTGCTGTAGATATGTTCTCTCTATGCGTAGCTGGACCTTTAAGTACTATAACGTTCTTTAGTGCATTTAAAAGCATCTTAGGAACTTCAGAACTTCCTAGACCGCCAAATGGGCCATAGTGGAAATAATTGTTCACAATCCAAAATATTTGACCTTTTCTGTTCTTAAACATGAATATATCCGTAATTACACTTTTGTCTTCTCCTATGATTTCTTGGAGGTTCTCTAAGTATTCAAAACTTTTAGAAAACGTACTAAAATATGCCTTAGCAATATCCTTTGTTTTAACGGATAGGATCTTGCTTTCCATATTACTGGCAATTATTACGTTAGGTACTGCTAGGACACACGTACTTAACCCAAATATCATGAAATCAATATCATGAAAGAATATCCCTATTATGATTACAGACCGAAGTAATCCCACTGCTATGATGTTATCTAAAGAAAAGGACGTGTAGTATATTACAAGCATTGACATGAGGATTGAATAGGGTATCCAAACGGACAGTATCTTGCTGAAGTTCACGAGACGAATTATGTAAAGTGAGTAAAACAATGTCAAAGAATATGATAGCGAGAAAAGTGATAAAAGGCCGTAAAATAAGGAGAACTTTTTGACAACAGTCTCACGTACCACCAAAGACTCTAAAATTATTGAGAAAGTTAGGAGCCCAATAAAGCCTACAGAATACTTAAGTGAGGTGTATATATCTTTTGTTTTTAAAAATATCAAGATAAATGATACTATAATTAGTCCAATAATGTATATTCCCCTATTCATCTTTTGTAATCTTGTAATAACAGATGACAGTGACCTACCACTGTTGATATGCTTCCTAGTTATCGAGGTCATGTCTATCAAGTCTTTCAGTAATGAGTTATCTCTTTATTACATTTTTCTTTTGAAAGTCTAGCCCTTCAGGGCGGGGAAGCTAGTTTTAGTTAAATGTTTAGGAGGCTCATATCCTCCTAAAAGTAAATATCATAGACCTCTCAAGGCCTTCATTTTTAGTCTGATAAGCCATTCATCTAAGTCAGTTAATGTATTTTTCTCTAAAAGTGGTTGAATTAGTGCCTTCAACCTTTTAGCTCTAGAGTCTAATATAATTGCTATACCATAGTCGTACTCGTCTCTGACGAGCCTTCCGATGGCTTGTAACACTTTTCTTATCATGGGAACCTCAAAGGCATGATACCAAGCGCTCTCGGAACCATATCTTGCTTCGTAGTATCTGTAGAGTGCTTTTTGAAGTGCATCAGGTTTTGGATATGGCAAACCCACAAGGACTAAAATACGAAGTTCCTCATGAGGAAAGTCAACGCCCTCACTAAGCCTTCCACCAAAGACTCCAAAGAATACACAGCCTAAATCTTTAAGTTTCTTAAATGTTTCTATATCCTTTTGAATCTGTCTTATTGATTTATCTTTACTTTCAATAAAATATCTTCCATACCTAGTTTTCTCTAAGAACAGGAGGAAATCCTCGTCCATTATCCTATCCAACCATTCATAGCTTGGAAATAGCACTATAGTGTTTGCACTTACATTCTCTATTAAGCTCATCAGAGCTCTTTTTATGCTTGTTATGATTCTTTCAGGATCCTTGAGGAATGTATCATATTTCGTGGTCACCTTTGAATAGTAAAAGACTAGTCTATTCCTTCTGATGAACTCTACAGGAATGTCTATTTCTATAGTATTTTCAAGTCCAATGTCTACCTTATACGAATCGAAGGGTTTTAGGGTTCCTGACATATGAATTGACGTATAGAACGTTTTTATGATTTCTGAGAGTGTCTGAGTATTAAAGTTGCTAATACGGAGGGCTATGTTGTTCTTCATTCGCTCTAAGAAGAAGTGTGTTGCGAAATCGTCTTTTAGAATGAATGCTCCTGTGAGGAAATCCCCTATTCGTCCTATGTATGATCTAGGTCTAAATCCAGCTTTAAGAAGATGCTCTCTTATGATATTTCCTATTTCTGCTAGATTATATGCAATGATCTCTATGGTGTAACACATTAGCGTGTCATCACTAGTGGCCATAGTATCTTCCTTGAATAGAGTGTCTTTGAATAAATAATAATAGAACTTCTCAAGAAGGGTGTACAATGATATCTCCACGGACTCTTCGTGAAGATATTCTTCAGCACAGTCTATTAACGTATTCTCAAGAGATTTGAGAATGTGTCTTAAAGATAAATAATGAACGTCTTTATCTAGCATTATTTCAATTTTCGAATATTTTGATAGCTCTTTGCTCACTTCAATGAGATCCTTTACTTCCTTCATGGCTCTTTTAATTGTGACAAGAGATATTCTCGAGCTGAGAAGATCCCTAAGATAATCTGGAAGGTTATGAGCCTCATCGACGACTAATATAAATCCTTCCAGATCCCTCTCGAAGACCTCAAGAACCCCTCTTAAAAACACCTGACGAATTCTTGGATTGAATATGTAGATATATGGTAGCACTATCATTGTTGCACTCTTAGCAAAATCTTTAAGGACTTCATAAGGGCATATGACCCTCGAGAGACATTCCTCGAAGACGACATCCGGATATAGTACCTTGCTTAGTATAGGCTTTATAGCATTTAAATTATTCTCAGTTGTCAGATATCCAAAGTAATATGGACAAGTAGAATATAGAGCTCTTTCTGCAAGCCTTAGGTCTTCTAAGGATCTAAACATCTTGGAAACAAACTCATACTCCTTAATCCTTCTAAACTCTTCCTTCCTAGTGAAGTCCCTTAATTTCTCACATATTGCTCTAAACTCATCATAATCGACATTTTCTTCAAACCTCTTATCTAAGAAGACCATTGGACAAAGACCTAATCTTCCCTGAAAGCTCATCGCTGATAGTTTGCTTCTAGATTTTCTAGATATTCTTTCAAACTCAAGAAGTGCTTGCGTGCTTTGTGACAAAGTTCTTGTTGTATAAAATATTCTAAACCCTCTCTCTTCTGCAAAGTAGTATAACGGAGTTAGGACAGCTACGGTTTTCCCAACACCTGTCTCAGCGTTTATCAGTAATGGTCTTCTTTGAAGAACACTACTCACTACTGCTTCCATTATTTTCTCTTGGCCAGGTCTTAACCTCTCGTAAGGAAAGTACTCATGCAATATCGTTCTTACGATCCGCTCAAGTGAACTTTCTTTTGCCATGATATAAACCCCTTATGTTGACTTATTGACTAAGTGCTCATTATCAATATAAAATTAATATAGAGTTCTCATTTAGGGAATCAAGCTGTTTCTCTATTAAGCAATTTTTTAATATTTTTGTGAGTGTAGTATTAAGTATTATATGGTTTCCAATGGAGAGGCCTTACCGCATAAAAGAAATTCTTGAAACCCACCCAAAGACATTCACAAAGATAAGCTAGAGGGGAAAAATAAGAGTCACCTAGCCCCTGCCCAAGATGCGAGCCCAGACCAAACCCAAAAGGGCAAGGACTACCTAATTCAGGAAATAACAAGCCCAACCCCCCAATAAAGCCCTCCAATGAAACCTGAGGAAGGAATGGGCCCGCACAGAGGGTTAAAGCCTTGCGGAGCAGTAACAATTTTCATAGACATTGATAGACAACCTACAACCGCAACACATTTATATCCCCTCCCGAAACATAATCCAGCCCACGACTAAAGCGTCAAAACCCCACAGCTTAAGACTATAGGAAAATGTGACGGACTCGAGCTAAGAATGTGGGGTTTTTCCTTCCCCT
>QMTT01000104.1 GCA_003663565.1 Thermoplasmata archaeon | reverse complement strand
TACTTGATAAAGTTATCTTTTCAAATCAAGGAAAGATTATTGAACTTTCTCGTGAAATCATGGTCAAACAAGCTGATCTAGAACAAGAGAATATTAAGAACGCTATCCAACAAACTATCTCCCTTGAAGATATACTAATGAGGGAACATAATAATATTCAAAATAGAGCTTTTGAAGTTGCTAGATACGTTCAAACTATTGCTATAGAATTGTATAAACAAGCTATAACTAAATATCAGGTTGAACTAGAAGTCTACAAGGTTGAGGCTGATGTTTTTGAGACGCTGATTAAAGCAGAAATAACCAAAGTAGAGATCTTTAAAGCAGAAATAGATGCTCAATTAGCTATTGGACAACTTAATGAACAAAATGTTAAGGTGTACGTAGCACAGGTAGATTCTATAAACACACTGGTAGAGGTGTATAAAACACAAGTAGAGGCTGTCTCTGTAAAACTTCAAAGTGAAAGTATTAAGATAGAGGCTTTTAAAGCAGAAGTTCAGGCTTACTCAGCAGAGATTCAAGCTAATACAGAAGCATATAAAGGCTATTCAGCTCAGATAGAAGGAGAGAAGACTAAGTCTGATATCTATGAGAATAGGGTTAAGAGTTATGCGTCTCGTGTACAAGCTTATGCTACAGAACAAGATGCTGTAGATTCTCAATCTAAAATAGCTCTCAGTATAGAAGATTTAAAGTTAAAAAGTTACTTAGGTAATATAGAGGCATATATTAAAGGTGTACAAGCTGACTCTCTTAATTTCCAAGCACAGATAGATATTTATAAAGGTGAAGCAAGTATGTATAATGCTAAGACAGATTTTAATACTGCCTCAGCTAATTTCTATTTAAAAGACTTTGAATTGCAACTTCAACAAACACAGTATTCTTCTTCCAAGGCATTGGAGGCTATTCGTGTAAATGCTGATGCTGCTATTGAAACAAATAAACTGAGTATAGAAGGGATGAAGTCTGCTGGTGGGATCTACTCACAAATAGCAGCCTCCTCTCTTAATGCTATAAACTTAAGTACATCTGTATCTCAATCTCTTAATAACAATCTTATTGAGAGTCATAATATATCTGGAGAAGAATAATGGGTGAATATACTCAAAATAGAATGGGTGGAAGTAATAATTCTACTAATAAGAAAGAAGGTATTAGTAAAGCTAGAACAGGTGCCAGTGGGTTTGCAAAGACAGCAGGTAAGTTTGGGGATATTATTGATCCTAAAACAAGAAGTGGTCTTATAGGTATTAAGAATACTATTAAGCCTACAGCAATTCCTGTAGGTGGTCCGCATTCACCTGTAACAATAGGATCTACAACATTAGGAAAGGAAGTTATTCCTTTTAGAGATCCTGGTCACACTTCCTCTGCAGGATACAGACCAGAGATATCTGGTAGAAGGCCTGTAAGTGCTAATGCAATGACAGTAGCAGGAGACTTAAAAGGATCTACTTTTATAAATCCTTCAGAAGGAATTAAACAGTTCTCAAAAGAGGCTTTAAGGTCAGGTCTTAGAAAAGGATTTGGTATTGCTGGTAATATTTTAAATAAAGCCTCTGCAGCTCTTATGGTCTTGGGTGCCACGGATGCCTTAAAAGATGTCTTTACCACCTCAAGTGAAGGAAGGGATGAGTTTTTAAGAGTTAGGGCTGGAGGGGATTCTCAAGATAAAGGTGTTTTTGGTGCTATTAAAGGTGTTCAAGACTTCTTTGAATCTCCTTCTGAAAGCATATCTACGGGTTTATCTGATACTGAGCTAGATGCTGCAATAGCTAGAAATGAAATAGCAGATCCAAGTATAGCTACTAGAGGTCAGCAAAACTTAGATAATATAAGAAGTGATGTTGAGGCTAGAAAGGGAGCCTATACTAACACATCTACTCGCGTTCCTTTATCAGAAACAGCTATTCCAGATAAACCTCTTCAGAATACAATAGAAGACACAAACAGAGTCTTCAGTAATGCAGGAACTGTAGAGTCTAACTCTTCTGAAGCAAATCAAGCAAGAGCAAGCTATTACTCAGACAATCGAGTAGACAATGGAGATGGGACTACTACAGTTAATATTCCAGGAAAAGGTTCTTTCACTTCTAAATCTGGGAATATAGATTCTATGATATCTAGATTAAAAGATGGCAGTAAGGATATGAACTATGCTAGATCTATTAATGAGGACGGAAGCAGAGGTCAAGCAGCTTATTTAGGTTCTGATGGAAGGACACAGGTTCAAGGTCAAGCTGAAGGGTTAACTCCTAAACAGATAGCCCAGCTCCCTCAAATGAGAGCTGAAATTAGGGCTGCTCAGTCTCAGAGAGGTGGAAGAGGTGGACTATCTAAATTGTCAAGAACCCTTGATAGAAAGATAGCAGCACTCAATAGGAAAGGTCATCCAAGTACTAAAGATAGAATTAGGTTAAACAGATATATTAAACAAAGGATGGGAATAGAGGGTCAGAATATAACTAGAGAGAAAATAGGCAGTGCTGAAAACATTGCCTATGGAAACCAAGCATCTAATGATAGAGCTACTATTCAAAAAGATAACGCTGCTAGAAGAGCTGCAACTGCTGCTGCAAATCAACAGATCTTTAATAATCAATCTGCTAATAGATCAGCTCAACTGGATGAGAATAAATATATAAACAAAGCTGTAAGAGATATATTTAAAAATGAAGATGGTATTCCTGTTAATACTCCTGAGCAACAATTAAGCCTTCTTAATATGTCAGTAATAAATCTTACTTCAAAAGAAGATATAAAAAGACTTATAGCAAACATACAAAAAAAATAGGAGATAAAAATGACTAGACTAGGTAATTTACCAGAATTCAATGTAGGCTCTCCTACTGATAGTACTAATAACTTATACAATGCTCCTAATGAAAGACTTGGGGGATCAATAGATCCAAGGGATTATTATATAGCTCAACCAACCCCTCAAGAAGATTCTTATGGATTATCTGATGCTGCACAAGATGTAGGAGTAGGCCTCCTAGAAGCAGGTGCTCAGTTCGTTGATACTGCTAATGAAGTAGCAGGTTTAGCTACACTTGGCGCTAGCTCTAAAGCAGCAGACCAGGCCTACGATGCTACCTCTGCCTACCTACAAGAGAGTACAGGCTACTCTCTTCCTACTTTAGAGAGTATTCAATCTCTTTACTCAGATAAAACACAGGAGCAGCGTAAAGAGATAGCAGGTACTGATGGATTCATAAACAGTGTTAAGGCTATTCCTGATAACCCGTTAGCAGTTGCTAGTTATATAACATCCTCACTAGGACCTATGGGCCTTAGTGCAGTCTTCTCTAGAGGATTAAAAAGGTTAACCGGTAAAGCAATGTCTTCAGTTGGAGAGGGTGCTGTAATAGCTGGCAGTGTAGCTGGGAATATACGTGGAGAGAATAGTGATTCTCTTCTTCAAGCTAAAGATCTACCTTTTGCACTAGGTGCTGGAGTAGGAGGAGGCTTGATAGGCCTTGCTGGTAAAGGTCTAGCTAATAAGTTTGATGTAGCGGATATAGATTCTATTCTTGGTGGTGGGGTTCTTAGTAAGCAAGTAGTAGGAGGTGCAGTAGCAGCACTTAAATCAGGTTCTATAGAAGGAATAGAAGAACTTGGACAAGAGGGACTGGAGACAGTCATGCTTAATGCTGCTCTAGATAAACCTCTTACACAGGGTCTTGGAAATGCTATGGCTATCGGACTGGTAACAGGTGGAGTCATGGGTGCTGGAGGGTCAGCATTCTCAGGGGGCTTCTCCAAGAATGATAAAAATAAGGTTATCAATCCAGACACTGGAACAGAATTTAAAGATAGTGATGTAAAGCATAGTGTAGAAGTTCTTGGTAATCTTCATACTATGAGAGATAGTGCTATTAAAGCTGGTAGGGATACTGCTGATCTTGATGCTAAGATTAAAGAGAATGCTTCTGCTCTTAAGAATCTTAAAGAAGAAGATAATACTAAAAAGAATACAGAGGTAGATTCAGCTTTAAAGATGCTATCTACTAATACCGCTATCAAAGCAGCTAATGAAAAGATAATTAATGCTGTCAACACACAATCTAAGGTTGAAGCTAGAGTTGAAATAGCAAACCCTGGAACCTTCACTCCTGCTCAAAGTGCTAGAATCTCTAAGAACATTATAGACAAACATGTAGCTAATGGGGAAGAGGTAGGTGATACTCGTACAGATGATCTTATTAATGCTGAAATAGAATTAGCTAAAGCAGATCCTGAATACTTTACTGAAAAGAAGGTAGATAATACACAAGGAACTCCTGATACATTTAAAGAAGAGTCTTTCGAAGATGAAATGTCTGATGAAGAACTACAGGCTGTTCTTGCAGAAAGTAGTACTAATTCTTTTGAGGATGTTGAAGAAGAACAGGAAGCTATAACGCCTGAAGCAACTATAGCTCAAGTTCCTGAAGCAACTATAGCTCAAGTTCCTGAAGCTTCTCTAGAGGAACAGGCTAAAATCTATGAAGATCAAGAAGTATCTCCAGAGCAAGAGGCTCAGATGCTTTCTACTTTCTCTAATGAAGATCTTTTATCTGAACAATATAAACTAGATAAAGAGGGTTCTTCATTCTCATATGAAGCCATATCTAATGAAATAGAAAATAGAAAGACAGCTGAAAGAGGTAGAAGAGCTGAAGATGTAGGAGAATTGTCTAGAAGACAGGCTACTGCTCAAGAAGAAAAAAGAGTAGAGGAAGCTAAGGCCAGGTCTGCTAAAAAGAAAACCCCTTCTAAAAAGAAAGTAGCGGATAAGGCAACTACTAAGGTAGCATCTGAG
>QMTT01000103.1 GCA_003663565.1 Thermoplasmata archaeon | reverse complement strand
CAGGGATTATAACCTAAGGAATAAATATATGGTATAAATTCGGTGATACTTGTGAATGTGGAAGTACTGATATACGTGATTACATCACTTTTCATAATAATGGATCCTCCTGGAGCTCTCCCTCTTATAATAAGAATAACGGAAGGCTTGTCTAAAAGGACAATCCTTAGATTAGCTATTGAAGTAACGTTATTTGTTCTCTCTCTTATCGTCATCTTTGCACTTGCAGGTAAATATATTCTTGAGTACTTTGGAATAACAATACCCTCGCTAAAGGTAGCTGGAGGTATAATGCTAGCAGTTCTTGGATTTGAGATGATGAAAGAAGGAGAAAAGCCAAGAGCTAGAAAGGAGGCAGTGATACTCGAAGAAGAAGCACTATCAAATGCATTAGTACCTCTAGGATCTCCTATGCTTGCAGGACCAGGAACCCTTTCTCTTGCAATAATCTATAGCACTCTCTATGGTCCTACTATTGTGATCATTGGAGCCCTTGTAAATGCACTAATATTATTTCCCATAATACTTTTTGCTTCATACATTGGAAAGATAATAGGAGAACGTGGGGTGAGAGTTTTCACAAGAGTATTGGGTTTCTTTGTCCTTGCACTTGCTGTACAATACGTCTTCGATGGTGTGTTAATGTATGTCTCCAATATTTCATGAAACCACAAAGCTGGAACAAGAACCCATAGTTCTTATCATAGCGGAAAAGAACATAGTTGCTAGGAGGATAGCTCACATATTATCCGGTGGAAGATACTCCGTAAAGAAGATATGTGGAATTCCTATCTATTTTTTCACATTGAATGGGGAAAAATACGCGAGTATTGGGTTGAAAGGCCACATAATGGACTACGATTTTCCCCAAAGGTTCAGGAAGTGGTCACTCCCAGATCTTAAGGACATAATATGGAGCCCTCTTATCGTTGTTGCAAGAGAAGCAAAGCACATCGAAGCCCTGAAGTCTCTAGCTCCATTTGTTAAGCGTGTCATAGTAGCAACAGACTATGATAGAGAAGGAGAACTTATAGGACTTGAAGCAGTGCATGTCATTAAAAAAGCGGGAAAAAGAAATGTTGAAATAAAAAGAATGAAATTCAGTGCAATAACAAGGGAGGAAATCTTAAGAGCATTTAGGAACCTTACTGAAATCAACAAAGGGCTCGCAGATGCTGCAGATGCCAGAAGGGCAATAGATCTCATATGGGGAGCTACCTTAACGAGATTCTTCACATTAGCTTCTAACACAAGTGATGTGTATTCTATAGGTAGGGTCCAGACACCAACACTTGCTCTTATAGTGAAAAGAGAAAAGGAAATAGAATCATTTGTTCCTCAAAAATATTGGGAAGTAGTAGCTCTTCTTGAAAACGGTCTTAAGGCAAAACATAAGAAAGGAAGGTTTGACAGTATAGAAGAAGCTCAAAGAGTAAAGCTAAGAAGTACAGGACTTGCTGAAGTGTTCAGGGTAGAGAAATCCACTAGAAAAAGGAGACCTCCCCACCCAATGGATACAACCACGTTCTTAGCACTTTCTGCTTCTATAGGAATATCTGTCGACAGAGCTATGAAAATTGCAGAGGATCTCTACCGCTTGGGATACATAAGTTACCCAAGAACGGATAATACCGTTTATCCTGAAAGCTTAGATCTCATTGGAATAGCAAAACGCGTTTGTAAAGGACCATATGCACAATATCTTCAACTGATACTTTCTCAAGAAACGATCACACCCACTAGAGGCCCAAAGGAGACCAAGGATCATCCCCCAATACACCCAGTAGAGTACCTACCTATAGGAAAGCTATCAAAAGAACATGAGGCAATATATGACCTTATAACTAGGTACTTCCTAGCCACACTTTCTCCACCGTCCGTTTGGGAGCACGCGATCGTTCACATGAAGATAGGAAGTGAGGAGTATTTGCTAAAGGGAAGAAGGCTAGTTGATCCAGGATGGGAAAGGATCCTTAAACTAATTGAGGAGGAATCTGAGGAAGATGAGGAAATGCTGAAGTTCGACATAGTAAAGGGACAGAAATTCAAAGTACATTCCATAAAGGTCGTTGAGAAAAAGACAAGGCCTCCCAAAAGGTACACACAAGCATCCCTCGTAAAGGAGATGGAGAGACTTGGCTTAGGAACAAAATCCACAAGACATGAAATCATAAGAAAACTCTTCTCAAGGAGATACGTAGAGGGAAAATACATAAGGCCAACAAATTTAGGAAGAACGGTAATAGAACTCGTGGAGAAGTTTGTCCCGATAATAAGCTCCTCAGAACTTACTAGAAAAATAGAAAAAGAAATGGATGAAATAGAAGCTGGAAAAAAGTGTAAAGAAGAAGTAATAAACAATGCAAGGAGGATCCTGAAGGAGATATTTGAAGACCTTATGAAGAATGTAGCACTTGTTGGGAACAGCATAAGAGAATCCAAGAAAAAAGACCTAGAAAGCAGCAAGAAAGTAGGAATATGTCCAAAGTGTGGGGCTCCATTAATAATAGCTAAATCAAGGAGGGGAAAGAGATTCATTATGTGTATAAACTATCCTAAATGTAATGTTACGTATCCACTTCCACAAAAGGGTAGAATATACATCCTCAAAGAGACATGTGCTGGTGGTAAGATTCACAAGATAAAAGTCGTCTGGAGAGAGAAGGGAGTTAAAAAAGAATGGATCTTATGTCCGTCCGATTACAAGGAAAAATCTGAATAAAAACTCTGCTCCCTATTATGCCCGTCTTATCCCTTTTTCTTAAGGATTTCGAGGATCTCATCTACCATTCTTTTAGCCTTCTCCTCACGCGTGAACTCTACAAAGATCCTTATTATTGGCTCTGTCCCTGATGGCCTAACAAGGATCCATCCATCATCGAACACGGCCTTTATTCCATCTATTGTTATGTACTCCTTTGCCTCAAGACCTTTAAGAAACTCCTCTGCCCTCTTCATCATGGCCTCCTTGTCTTTAGCGTGCACCTTTGTCTTTATTATATAATACTTCGGAAGTTCGTCAAATATCTCAGAGAGCTTCTTTCCAGTCTTTGATAACATCTCCATAACAAGGGCTATTGCCATAGCACCATCACGACAGTACTGATGTGGTGGGTAGATGATACCACCGTTTTCCTCTCCACCTATCGCTACTTTATCCCCGAGTTCTATCATCTTTCTAGCAACTACGGGAGAACCCACTTTAGTATATACTATCTCACCACCTGCGGACTTAACAGCATCCTCGACAACCCTACCAGAGCTTACAGGAGTTACAACGATTTTCCTTCCAGTATTCTCTATTGTATACTTAGCCAACATCGCAAGCAGGTATTCTCCTCCTATGAATCTTCCCTTTTCATCGAAGAATATTGCTCTATCGGCATCACCGTCATGGGCTACCGCAAAGTCGGCACCTAACTCCTTTACAATGTCAGAAAGGTACGCTATGTTCTCATATGTTGGTTCTGGCATTCTTGCTGGAAATCTTCCATCTGGCTGAGCATTAAGTGTTATAACGTTTGCATTAAGCCTAGTAAGGAGTTCAGGAGTTGTCTTATATGCAGCACCATTTCCAACATCTGCAATAACGTGGAATTCCCGCTCCTTTATGGCATCAACATCAACAACAGAAAGCACTCCCTTAACGTACTCCTGTGAGGCTCCTGGATAATGAAGAACTGATCCCATTTTCTCCCATTCTACAAGCTTGAATCTTCTATTGAAGTATATTTCCTCTACTTTTTCCTCAACTTCCCTTGGAGCTTCTGTACCATCAGTCCATATGAGCTTTATGCCGTTGTACTCTGGCGGATTATGGGATGCTGTTATCATCACTCCAGCGAACACTTCATCGTGCTTTTTCACGAAGTACTGCAACCCTGGTGTTGGGATCACACCTATGTCCAAGACTTTATGCCCTGTTGCCATAAGTCCACTAATCACAGCACTTTTTATTGCATCTCCGCTTATTCTCGTGTCGTTTCCAACGACTACAAGCTTTTCTTCACCTAAAAACGTTCCAATAGCAAGGGCAACATCAAGAGCTAAGTGAGGTGTGAGCTCTTTATTTGCAACTCCTCTAACGCCGTTAGTCCCAAAAAGCCTGCCCATCAATTTCGCCTCCTGATCCTCACACCTGAAACATCAACTTTCCCTTCCAACCTTGTCCAGCCTTCTATTACAGAATTTATTATAACAGATCCTGGAGGAACCTCTACCTCAGGCCCTAAAACTGAATTCTTTATAACACTTCCCTCCCCAATTTTACACCCATGCATAATGATTGAGTTTTCTATTACACATCCCCTTTCTACTATGACATTTCTCTCCACAGATGATTTTATTAGAGTGCCCTTCACCTTAGCTTCAGGCCCTATATAGTTATCCAAACCTTTTGCTTCCAGAAGCATGTCCTTAGCCTTTAGTAGCCTTCCAGGAGTTCCACAGTCGATCCAATAGCCCTCGAATGGGTATGCATATAACCCATACTTTATAACATTTGGAAACACTTCCTTTTCTATTGACACCTCCCTACCAGGCTCTATATGATCAAAAATGTCTCTTGAAAGCGCATATGTTCCTGCATTTATATATGCAGGTCCAACGTACTCTTTTGGCTTCTCTACGAACTCCAAGATCCTCATGTTGTCATCGAACTTCACAAGTCCATACTGTGATGCATCATCCACCTTGTAGACTGATATTACCCCAATAGCAGCCTTCTCTCTCCTTTTATTTAATAGATCAATTGGATTTAAGGAACTTATTATGTCCCCATTAAACACAAGGAAGTCATCGCTGTGTACGTATTTTTCCACATT
>QMTT01000102.1 GCA_003663565.1 Thermoplasmata archaeon | reverse complement strand
GGAACTGAGCTTCTGTGAGTATCGATTGAACTATTGACCCAAGTGGGAACGACCCTCCACTGAGTATCTCGTTTATAGCTCCACCCATTCGTTGTTGAGTGGCCTCACTAACAGTGGAACCGAATGATGTTTCCTCTACTGTTATCCGGCTCCTTGAATTAGTTATATCGGTCATCTATTTTCCTTTTAAACAAGTATGTAGCTGGTGCCCTCATCGCTTACGAACCCTACTCGATCAATCAAGTCTGTAGCGCTTGGAACATAATCCATTGTTTCAACATCTATATAACTTGGCAAGTTCGCTATCGAAGTGACAGTTGTGCTAGTTTGATTGGTATAGTCTGCGTTGTGAACATCTAACACTGAACCTACGAACACCTTGCTTTGAATATAAGTGTTAGCAACGAGTCTTGTTGCCGTTGATCCGGCCCCCACCACTCCAGTAGGTGACAAGGCAGCAAATCTAAGCTTAAAGTCAGTATTAGAGTTTGAGTATTCTGGTACTCTTAAAATAAAATCTTCAGTGGGCACACTAGGAAGAGCGTCCACAATCACCCCAGCTCGATCTTCAGTTATTCCAATTATCCGAACAACTCCAATCGGTGCAGAACCAAAGTCGCTTACCTCGATGTCAGACCCTACAAACTGCTCCCACTTGTCCACTTCGTTATTAGTAGTGGCCGTGCCCTGTGATGTTTTTAATGGAAGTATTGTTGTTGTCGCCCCTGAACCTATATAACTAGATGGCGACACAGTGGCGTATCTGCCTGAGAGGTCGTAGGACGTATCAAGGAGCTTTAGTTTAATACTGCCTGTTGATATGTTAAGGCTTTTGTTAATAACCTCCATGAGGCCGTAATAGTCAGTCCTGTTTCCGGTGGCAGGATTGTACAGGAGCATACCGGCACCATCGAATAAAACGATGTCACCAACTTCTATACTAAAGCCAATCCCATATTGAACATCAACGTCAAATGATGATGCTGCAAATTTATAACGTTCAAGTAGCCTCGTCGAAATTGAGTCTATGAATATTTTCGTTGCCGCATTATTTCTGAGACCTTTTGACTCAACGGCAAAAGTCTTGAACCCACTTCTTATTCTGTTGAATGAGTCCTCGTCTTCAGTAATCCTAACTGCTAACCATTTATCATCCAGTGCATTCTCTTCAAACTTATAAGAGATCACATTATAAAATTTTTCAGATGTTGACCTTTTTATGTTTATCTTTGATGGATTTAAAACATTGTCACTGTTCAACGTTGGAGTTACCACACCAGCAAGTGGTGGGAGGGTAAAACCCATTGATGAACGGCCTTTTCTCCCAAGGAAATAGCCTCCTATCGGGAAATATAATTCTTTTTCTAGGAAATCTTTCGCATTTGTTATTGTTTCTTTTATGTAAAAGTCAAGGTCTGGCATTGTTGCCCCAACCAGTGCTGAATAGTATAAGTGTTGTTCAACATCTACCTCGTCTGGATGTAGGCCACACCCGAATGGCAAGACGTTATATTTTGATGAGAAGTTAACGGTTGTTGAACTCGTTACACCTCCGATTGTCACACCATCAATTACTAAATAACTAGTGCCATCTGAATTTTTTCCAGACCCCTTTATCAGAGCAAAAGATGTGTCGTTTGTGCCACCATCTGTATTGGTTATAGATACAAAATCACCAGAGACCACGCCCAGAGTTTCCCTGATATCTAGCATGTTGAAATATACGGCCTCATCAATGATTCCATCGACACCGTTAACAAAACCAGTAGGAGACACCGTCTCGAAAACCTCATCGGCACCGGATAACATTAGTTTTAAAACTAGATCAAGAGGTTTTCCTTCTAATCTATAGAATGTTTTAACTTCCTCATCATCTTCATGAGAAACAGCAGTTGTTCCTAATTGCCCTCTAGTACATGATGTAAGCGTATTACCAGAAATCCCTCCCACTAATATTATCTCATCCTCTATCTGTACATATGTACTGAATGATGAATCTGATATAGTGGATGTTTGCTGAGATGGATGTTTAATACCACTAGTGTTATTTATTGTAATCGATGTTGTTGAATTTGTAATGGCCCCATCAAGATTGTCTATTATCTGTACGAGAATTTGTCTTCTTTTTAAAGAATCAGGGTTGTCTATCTTAAGAGAAACAATACCTGGGGTTACGCTAAAATCAGAAACTATACCGTTAAAGATCCTAACACTATTCAAAGGATGCTCTAAATCTTTAAATGACAAGTACACTTTTGCTTTTCGAGATAACATTTCTAAGGATGACAATTCGTTACTCACAAAGTTGTTCTTATCAATGATAGAGATGTTCATATTAGAAACCGAACCAGTTCCACCTTTGTCTTGGTCTAGCTGTTGGGTTAATTGTTTTGTTGTTCCACTTAATGAGATGTAGCTTTTAAACTTTGGATCAACAATCCCAGTCCCATAAAAAAGACCCGGCTCTCCATAAACGAATCCGTCTCCATACCTAGCTACTTTCAATGATCTTGTCATTGAATAGATAGTATCTATGCCATCTATTTCTAGGATAAGCTGTGGTGTTTTAAATGGCCGTGCAGCGGCAAGCTCTGTTGCTGCTGTTAATGTGTATCCCATTACTCTCCTAAAATCTTATCTTTTATGTCTGATAATACCTGCTCACTGACAAGCCCCTTGGCACTAATTTTATTAATCAGTTTTCGCATTTTCTTAAGATTGTTTTTATTAGATGCTTCCATCACATCTGACATTGTTGCATACAATTCATCCGTTTCCTCGTCAGATGATTCGCTTGCTAATCCACTTAAATACATTTCAAACTTAATGGCCTTCTCATTTGATTTATGGCCTTTATCAATACGTGCTCTTATCCGAGCATCGGTCATGTACGCCTCATTGAGAAACAAATCTTCCATTGATATTATGTAATCTTTCTTTAGCGTGACTTTCGTTATGGTATTTGTAGTAACTATTTCTTCTTCACCATCAAATCTATAACCTGTCTCTATGTCTACTTCAAATTCTTCTATGACTAAAGTCAGTTCATACTTAGAGCAATTACTTTTAATTTTCTCTCTTGTTTGATAATAAATCCCAAATGGTCTTTCCTTAGCGTTCTGTGCGTCTATCCATGAGATCATTTCTTGTTGAGTTTCAAAGTCTGCTCTGTTAGTCATTTTGTTTTCTAAGTTGAATATTTTAGCTCTAAACATTACATTAATCTCCTAAGTAATTCGTGGGCATTCCCAGCAACCATACCAACAACTGTTGCAATAATTGCAACTTTTATCTTTAAATTGCCTATACTATCCCTGATCTTTCTAATCTCTCTTCTATTCTCTCGAATCTCTGCAAGCAATATATCGCTGATTTCTGTTTTCATTATTTGTTCTTTATTGTAATGTAGTTACCCGACGCTCCAGTAAGAAGGTTAACGCTTCCTCCAGATGATTGAACTACCTTTATTATAAGTACATCTCCCTTATCCATTGGCACAGACACAGAGCCTCTTATTACTGGGTACTGCTCATTTGTATATGGCCTTCTCTCGTTTAGTAAGTAAATAAGAGTACCACCCGTATCATAAAGACCTAGTCTATATGATTCTGTTGTGCCATTAAACCCAGACGACATATTTAGTTGCCCAAGTACTGTAAAAGTATACTCGTCGGACATAGGCGCTTCAAAACCTCCCGTGGATATAGTAAAGGCAGCATGGGAGTCTTTAACCTTAGTGTTAAATACCATCGCAGCAGGAGAACCAGAAGTGAGTAACTGCCCTGTTGTTCCGTTTGCTAGGACATAGATCTTTTCACTAGCAGCTATTTGCTGTGGAGATTGGTTCTTTGTTATGTCCAATGTATGTGATGCATTCGAGCTTACTAATGTTGATGTAGTGTTTAATCGTATTGCTACCTTTTCACCTGCATTTAAAAATATAGTTCCAGCGAATGGCGTATATAATGCCGCATTTGCTGCGCCAAAGTTCTTGCTATAGGAGTAACCACCACCAGTATTCTTGTAAGCTCTTATTTCAAAGTTTGTTGCGGCCGCAACCCTCACACCACCAGTGAAGTAATAGAAACCCCTTTCAGGTGCCTCAAACTCACTTCCATTCCATGAACTAGAGCTATCATAACTTTCAGTAAAGTCTACGTTAGTAACATTTGCAGTAACTGTACCGGCACCATTTCCAGCGCCTATTACACTTATCTCTCTTGCTCCTGAAACAGTACTGACCTGCCCTGAGCCTCCCCAGCCCTTTATAGGTATCCTTGCCTTTAAATGGATATGATCGGATATCAGTGGTTGCTTTGATACTGTAGTTGTGTGCATATCTGCAAGTGTGGCATCCCTTACATCATAACGATTAAATCTTAAGTATATCCGATTTGAATGTGTGAGGTATACAGCGCCTTGACCTATCTCAATATCTCTTGTGTTCACATAATCATTGACGAAAAATGTAGCTTCACCAACTACTGACATATTATTTGAGCTACCTTCATACGAAAGCTTATCAAAGTCAATACTAAGTCCATCCGGTAGCTCGTAATAATACAATACGGATGTATCACCACT
This sequence comes from Thermoplasmata archaeon, assembly GCA_003663565.1. Next base: position 266 of record QMTT01000102.1, on the reverse strand, counting down.
GCCAGAGAATACACTATCAATATCAATCAATAAGTCAGAGGTCTCTCTCCTGTGTTTCCCTGCATGGGTGACATTTGTGTTAAAAGAAGCTGTTGGTGTATACGCCTCCCAGCCTGAACTAATAGGCCCTTGCGCAACCTCTTGAGGCCCTACAAAGAAGTTGTCAAAGTAAGCTGTATGCCCTGCCACATCTGTTGATTGCACATGAACAATAAGCCTGTAATCGTCCCCGTCAGCAGAGGTCTGAAACTCTCCTGACCATTTGC
>QMTT01000101.1 GCA_003663565.1 Thermoplasmata archaeon | reverse complement strand
CTTCACTTATGATTTTTTATCTGCGTGCTCTACTCTTACACCAAAAATATAGTACAATTGATAGTAGGTGTCATACATGACGGTATACTTTATATTTGGGCTTCATAATCATCAGCCTGTAGGAAACTTTTCTTACGTATTTGAGCATGCGTACAACAGTGCGTATAATCCAGTACTTGAAACCCTAGAAGACTATCCTGAAATGAAGGTTTCATTACACTACACGGGCCCTCTACTTGAGTGGATAGAAGAAAATCACCCTGAGCACTTAGACCTCCTTAAGAAGCTCATTTCGAGGGGTCAAGTGGAGATTGTCATATCAGGTTTTTATGAGCCTGTTCTCGCAGCAATTCCTGAAGCGGATAGATTATTACAACTCAGGCTAGCAAAGGACTACGCAAAAAAGATTGGGTATAATCCAAAGGGAGTGTGGATCACTGAGAGGTTCTGGGAGCCAAGTCTTGCAAAGGATATAGCTAAAGCTGGTCTTGATTTTGCAATAGTAGATGATCAACACTTCTTGGCAGCAGGTTTGAAAAAAGAGAACCTTTACGGATATTATCTTACAGAACACGAGGGGCACGCGATAGCAGTGTTCCCAATAGATGAATACTTAAGATACCTTACCCCTTTTAGACCAGTAGAGAGAACTATTACATATCTAAAGCATCTAGACGAACGATTTAACAACCCACTTGTGGTGATACATGACGATGGAGAAAAATATGGAGTATGGCCTGGGACCTATGAATGGGTTCACAAAAAGGGATGGCTAAGAGAGTTCTTTGAGGAGATCACAAGTAATGAAATGATCACCACTACGACATATAGTGAGTATATGAAGAGCCATCCCCCGCTAGGTCTTGTTTATCTCCCTACGACATCGTATTTTGAGATGTCTGAATGGTCTCTACCAGCAGATCAAGCAAAGGAACTCGTAGATTTTGTTAACTGGCTCAAATCTGAAAACAAGTTCAAAAAGTATAGAGTATTTGTTAAAGGAGGTATCTGGAAGAACTTCTTTTATAAATATCCAGAGGCAAATTATATGCATAAAAGAATGTTATTTTTGAGTGAATTGACTAAGAGAAGCCTAAAAGCTAAAATGTATGTGCTTAGAGCGCAGTGCAATGACGCTTATTGGCATGGGATATTTGGGGGAGTATATCTACCCCACCTCAGAGAAGCCATTTGGAGGAATCTTATTGCAGCACATGATCACGTGGCGAGGGGTAGGATATACGTTCGAGACATAGACATAGATGGTCATGTAGAAATCCTCTATGAGAGACCTAAGTATTTTGCAGTCCTAAAGCCATCATATGGAGGTGCACTTATTGAGCTCTCCTCTAGGAAAAAGCTCTATAATTACGTTGACGTTCTCTCAAGACACAGGGAGCATTATCATGAAATATCTACGACAGCAGCACCCCAAGACGAGGGAGGGGGATTAGAGAGCATTCATGAGATTAAGAAGAAAATACCTGAAGAAATTCGAAAAGAGCTGTTCTATGACAATAGAAGGAGGTACTTATTTCAAGAGCATCTCATAGGATCTGACACGACACTTGAAGATGTGTACTCAGGAAGGGTTATGGGAATAGGCGAAACATACGCTAGAAAATATGATGTAGAAAACATAGATGCAAAACAAGTAACGCTTTCATTGAGCTCAGATGTGGCATACATAAAGAAAACCTATGTCTTTACCAAACAGGACGTGCTCATAGTGGATTACTACATAAAGCCAAAAATCAGTGGAATGCTCCTTATAGAGTTAAATGTGGGAGTGCATGCTAAGAAAGAGTTTGTTTACGAGGAGGATCACATAGACAAGGTAGTCATAGATGATCAAGTATTTGGAAGACTTCTAGTAGAGCTTTCGGAGGAAAGTATCCTTTGGAGGTATCCTATAAAGACGCTCTCACAGTCTGAATCTGGATGGGATTTCATTCAACAAGGAGCTTCATATAACATCATAAAAGATGTAGAAAAGGATTCAGAAGTTCGTTTGAGGATTCTCCTTAAGGACATCTAGTGACTTTAGCCTCTTTACTGACCTCCTTTCCCGCCTTAAAAGGCAAGGCTTCCACTCCGCAAAGGAAGTGAGATCTTTAGTAGAAGTATGTCCAAGGCTAACATAGAGAAATATAAGACCAGTATTGACAAGTAGGACAGCATATCATAGCCAATTACTCTTATGTAAAGTTGAACACATGTGGCAAGAGAATCTATTGCTCCATGGGCTGCTGTAGTTATCATTAGTCCTTTGATACCATAAAGCTCCATGTAAATGGCTGTTAATGTGTGGAAAAGTAGTACTAAAAATCGTTCTATTCCAGGAGCTATGTACTGAAGAACTCCTGTATTCTCTGGGATGGAACCAAGGATGGCTATGCTCATAAATGCATATATTGCGAGGTATATTACCTCAGTAATTCCAAAACCAAGACCTACCTGAAGACTATATTCAGAATTTCCCTTTTTAAGGAATAAGTATTTGAAAATCTCTTGGAATATAGCAGCGATGAATCCTGTGTAAAAAGAGATTATAATGACGAAAGTAGTCCCTCGAATTATAATATCTGCTGTAGTCCTGATACCAAGGATTAGAAGCGGGATTTGTTGTATGGGAGACTGAATGAAGATTGCTATTAAAAACGCTGCAGCACCTGAGAAAAGTGCGGAAAATAATAGTTTATGAGGTTTGAAAATCACTAGAACTAAAATCACAGCTATAATACCCCCAAGGACTAACGAAAAGGCACTGAACACATGCACCATGGTCTTCACCAAATGAATGATATACGCTCTTAAGAGATCCCTTAGGGTCAAGGAAGATATAAATATGTTTTTGTAGGATACTCTACAAAAAATAAAAATAAAGAAGAAGAGACAGAATCACATTAGGGTATATCTAGGAAAGGATCTGTCAATGCCCATGTATATCATCAAACATTTAACAGTTTCGCAAGGCAAGTGTCAGACATTTATTGTATAATTCTAAGCTTTTTGCTCCTGTACATTTCTTTTATCATTTCCTGAATAATGCTTTCAGGATAAATCATCATGATCATAATACGTCACACCTCTAGTCAGTTTCATATGATTTATATCGATATAAAATAAGTCTCCTTTGATTATTAACAGTTTCCTGAAATGTACTTGGCATTTCATGGTAATAGTTCTCTTAGGATGACCTATCATGGAAGTATCTTCCTTGGCAACAATTATCATTAAAAATGATTGAATTTCTTGCGAATTTAGGCTCAAAGAAAGCTTAATATCGCACAACTGTGATATTAATTTTTTATGAGAACTCCAGAGGACTATCCTGTGCTTCTTCGAGTGTCAGCAAACATTGTAATTTTCTTCATCTTGACATATATATGCATGTATCTTACATTGACAGGTTATGGTGTTATATCAATAAGAGTAGAGGAGAGTATTGTTTCACCAACTAATGGTACGTCAACTCCTCCACCTTACCATCCTGACATAGTTATATATGAGAGTCAAAAAAGTCCAGAGAACCCCTTAAAAGTTCCTTATATACTTACTGCTGTCTTCTTAGCATTTCTTCTTGTGTATGTGATTCTAAAGTTAGATCCAAAAGTTCTTAAGTGGATAATAGGACTCTCTATGTACGTTTCATCGGTTTATGCTTTAAGGGGTATTTTCCACAGCCTTAGCATCATATATCCTATTGTTTTGGGTTTTCCATTGGTGGCAGTCATATTTTATAAGAATACGCCAAGTGAGGTAAAGAGTGCATTACTAGCTATTGTTATTGGTGGTATTGGGGCTTTACTTGGATCTATGGCATATCCAATCCTTTGGGTAGCAATATTAACTGCTCTCGTCTGCTATGACGTATGGGGGGTCTACAGGGGTCCAATAAGACACATCTCAGAGGAAGCTCTTAGACTCGAAATTCCACTGCTTGTGAAGATTAGTGTTAAAGAAGAAGAGCATTTAATAGGGCTTGGAGATTATGCTCTTCCAATGAGTTTCTTGGCATCCCTCATGAAATATGAAAGCGTTTTCTATTCATTTGTATCCTTTGTAGGGTTTATTCTTGGAGCGATAATTGCTCTTATAATAGCTAGGAGAAAAGGTCCACAACCAGGACTTTTATATATAGTTCCTTTGGGAGTTGTACCATATCTCATATTGAAGTTCATTATTACGACTTGTAGCATATAAGAGACTGATGATGTGCTATGACAAGGCTTTACAGGGTGTCCGAAGTCGCGAGGATGCTGAACATCTCCCCTATTGCTGTGAGGAAGTGGATAAAGAGTGGTAAGCTCGGCGCGAGGAGGGTTGGCAAGCTCTGGATGATTCCAGAAGAGGAGCTTAAGCGTTTTCTCGGAGAGAAGCCAGAGGAGACGAGAGCTATAATCTACGCGAGGGTTTCTTCTTACAAGCAGAAGAAGGACGGAAACCTCGAGAGGCAGATAGAGAGGCTACGTAGTTACTGTGCCGCAAAGGGATACAAAACTGTAGACTATCTTATCAAATAAGTGCATCAGTAATTTAAATGAGGGAGGAATAGTTAGATGAGTCGCCTCGATAATGGCGAAGTAGTCAGCAGAAGCGAGAACAATGCTCATCCCACGTAAGACCTCCCAATGACGCGCTGATTATAATGAGGCGCGGGAGGGGAAGCCCGTGCTTAGTTTCTGAGATATTCCAAATACAAAGCACGGCAACCACTTTCCACTTGAAGGTCTAGAAGTAGAAGTTAGGGCTTGGTATGATCCCATAGCGATTAGAGATAAAACCATAGAGGCACTCTTAACGATATAGAAATCGTTGTACGTGTAAAGTCCCTGAATCTAAGGACAAAATTGAAAAATTTG
>QMTT01000100.1 GCA_003663565.1 Thermoplasmata archaeon | reverse complement strand
TAAGATCAACTGATATTACACTGCCTTCTGCCTTTGTATTAAGCGATCATGTGGATCTCACACAAGAAGAAGAGAAGGATGTCATGAAATATTCTCATGAAGTCTTATCTTTAGGTCCTATAAGTCTTTATAGTGAGCATTGTGTTGTAATCATTCACAATGAGCTCGATAGAAGATCCTACTTTTCATGAAAGAATAATTTATTATTATTCGTGTAATATTTATTATGCATGCAAAGAGAAGACGAAGAGTATAAGGAATCACTTATTGGCATCTCTGAAGAGATGGAGAAGTGGGAAGCTAGATTGAAAGTCATCAAAACACAAGAAAGGTATGTGAAATACCATTTATCTTATTATAAAAGATTATTGCGCAATCTCAAAAGGCTTTTCAGCTTTAAGGCATTCGTGAGATTCCTGAGGTTCATGTTCAGAGAAGTCAGGAGGTAATGACTATGAATAACACGTCCAATGAGTATAACTTCGTAGAAGTAGAGAGAAAATGGCAAAAACGATGGGAAGAAGCCAGAGCCTTTGAGGCAGAGCCTATTGAAGGTAAAAAGAAATTCTTTATAATCTTCGCATATCCTGGAATCTCAGGATATTTACATGTTGGTCACATGAGAGGATATACGTACGCAGACGTCATAGCAAGATATATGCGAATGAGAGGATATAATGTTTTATTCCCTGCAGGTTTTCATGCTTCGGGTCTTCCATCAGTAGGTTTCGCTAAAAAGATAGAAAGAGGCGATCCAGCAACTATAGCAATATTAAAAGAAAACGGAGTTCCAGACGATGTAATAGAAAAGCTTAAGGACCCCTATGAGGTCGTGAACTTCTTTAGGGACATTTACATAGACGAGTGGAAGAAATTCGGGTTCTCAATAGATTTTAGATACACGCTCTGTAGTATTGATCCTGGATATCAGCGTTTTATACAATGGCAATTTAGGAAGCTTCACGAAAAAGGTCTCCTTGTGAAGAAACAGCACTATGCTCCATATTGTCCAAGATGTGGGCCAGTTGCTGTGGACCCCTCCGAGACTGATATATCTAAGGGGGGGAATGCTGAGATCTTAGATTTCCTTATAATAAAGTTTAGAGATGCAGAAGATAAGTCCTTAGTATATCCAGCAGCGACCCTAAGACCGGAGACCATATTTGGCGTCACAAATATGTGGGTAAATCCTGATGTTGAGTACCTAGTCGTCAAGATAGATAATGAAAGATGGATACTAAGCGAAGAAGGCAAAAGAAAGCTTGAATTCCAGCTAGGAAGGGAACTTGAAATAGAGTGCAGAATAAAGGGTGAAAACCTTGTCGGAAGGAGGGTAATAGCACCCCTCATTAATAGAGCTGTTCCTGTATATCCTGCAAAATTCGTGGACCCACTTGTCGGAACAGGCATAGTCATGTCCGTTCCAGGGCATGCTCCCTATGATTGGATTGCACTTAAGGACTTAGGAATGCCCGTAGAACCAATATCAATAATAAAAGTAGAGGGATTTAGCGAGCTTCCAGCAAAGGATGCCTGTGAAATGTTTAGGGTGAAATCGCAAGAGGACCGAGACGGTTTAGAGGAGGCCACAAAGGAAGTATACAAAAAGGAGTATCATAGAGGAGTTATGAAAGAGAACTGTGGAGAGTTTGCAGGAATGAAAGTCTCAGAAGCTAAAGAGCGTGTAAAAGAAAAGTTAATTAGCATAGGAGAAGCGATAAACTTCAAAGAGTTCTCTGAAGAAGTCATATGCAGATGTGGCTCTAGGGTATACATAAAACTTGTCCCAGATCAATGGTTTATAAAGTACAGCGATCCAGAGCTCAAGAAAAAAACCCTAGACCATATGAACAAGATGGTATTTTATCCAAAACATGCAGGGGATACTATAAAAGCAGCTGTAGAGTGGTATGACGATAGAGCTTGTGTGCGTAAGGGAAGATGGTTAGGTACGAAGTTTCCATTAGATGAAACTTGGATTATAGAACCCATTTCTGATTCCACACTTTATCCCGCGTACTATATAGTATCCAAATATGTGAACTTGGGTCTCATAAAAGAGGAAGATCTAGACGACGAAGTCTTCGATTATGTCTTCTTAGGAAGAGGCTTGCCTAAAAAGGGCCTAGAAAGCGTCATCGAGTCAATGAGAAAAGAATTCCTTTACTGGTATCCTGTTGACATAAATCTTGGAGGAAAAGAACACATGACAGTACACTTCCCAGTGTATATAATGAACCACGTTGCAATACTTGCGAACGAACACTGGCCAAGAGGTATCTTCGTGAATTGGTGGGTTGTGCAGTCAAAAGTCTCCAAGGAGAAGCTTTCAAAGTCTAAAGGAGGCGCGGAACCAGCACCAAAAATAGGAGAGAGGTATGGCATAGATGCTATAAGGCTCTACTATTGTCATGAAGCATCACCACATGACGACATGGAATGGTCTTTCGATAAATTAGAGAACTATTCTAAGAGAATAAGATACATCTGGAACTTATTCCATAGATTACTTGCATTAGATGGCTCAGATATAAAGTTCATAGATCACTGGCTTATATCTAAAATAAATAGCAGAATAAAGGCTGTATTGAGCTACTTAGACAAATTCGACATAAGAAGCGCAGCCTCTGAGATATTTTATGGGATCGTTGATGACATAGAGTACTACTTAAAGGAAGGTGGAAACAACAAGGAGACAGCAAGATATGTCCTTGAAAGATGGGTCAAGCTTATGGCACCGATAACACCACATATAGCTGAAGAATTCTGGTCACTGCTTGGAAAAGAGACATTTGTCTCTCTAGAGAACTATCCAGAACCAGAAGAAGAAAAGATATCAAAATACGTAGAGGTTGGAGAAGAAATTATTAAAAGACTCGTTGAGGACGTTAAGGAGATAATAAGGGTTACTGGAATAATTCCTAAGAAGGTTTACATTTATATAGCAGAAGACTGGAAGTACGATGCCTTTAGAGCCCTTTACAGGGAGAATTTCAACGTTGGAAGTGTCATAAAAGAGTTCATTGCAAAAGGATATGATAAAAAACTTGTTCCAAAAGTCGTACAGGATCTTAGGAGGCTGGCATTTGACGTACCAGAAAGACTTATAGAAAGCATACTTGAAGGATTTAAGGAAGAAAAAGTACTAAAAGAGGAAATCGAAAGAATAGTACAGAAAATAGGTGCTGAGATTATCGTACTCTCAGAGAGAGATTCCAAGGAGGAGCACAAACAGAAAGCTACAAGAGCACTTCCTTTAAAGCCAGCAATAGTTCTGGAGTGATTTTTCAGTTATTCCTTAGTTTGCTTATATTTATCTATTTCTTTCGCAAAATTTTTAGAATATGCATTCCATTCGAAACGCAGCAACCTTAATAATGTTCCTAAGTCAGTGGAGGTAGGGATACCTCCGGGACACCTTCATTTCTTGTATCCAGAGATTATGACACAAGCAACTCCTTGGTATGGAAAGTCTTTTGATGTCTTGTGTCAGTGAGAACTCTATTAAGCTTCTGAGCCCTGCCTTTAGACACTTCTCACATCCTCGAAGACCTTCTTCCCTCATTTTTTTCATCGGATATGACACTATAACTTTTTCAGGTCTCTCTATCTTAACTCTTTTCAGAAGGACTATAAGCGTAAATATCCAAGGAGGTTTATATAACCCCTTTTTATAGAGATCTTCAACGACCGTATAAGGTTGTATTATTGTTGGGTTTATGGATATTCTATCAGAAAAATTGGCAGCAAAAAGAGCTGAATTTATGCCAGTTTTCAGAGCATAGAATTCTGAGACAAATGGAGGTTTAAGAAGTATATATGTCTTCAAGAGAAAACCCATTTCCTTAACTTTTATTGCAGCCTTCACATAATCCTCTATAGAGAACCCCTTATTAATTAAATTCCTTAATATTTGCTCGTTAGAGCTCTCAAGACCGATACTTATTTCCACATTTATTCCATATTTTTCAGATAACTTCTTTAAGGTTTTCAATGATTTATTGTTCACGAATTCTGGCCTGGATTCCACTGATATCACTTTAGCATCCGAAAATAATGAAAAAAGATCCTCATAGACATCATATGATACCTCCCTAGGGTCTAGAAAGCTTCCTGAAGTGAATATCTTAACGTATGGCTCCCCCGAGTATTCTTCTTCAAAGTATTTAAGCTGTTCTCGAATGTCCTCTGAACTAACAGGTGCCATATATGCATCCTTGATATATCCACACATCGTACATCCTCCACTGAGTGCCCAATAACACCCTCTAGTCCTCAGTATTCCCACAAAAACCTCTACTATTTGTCCAGAAAGATGATCCTTTTCCTTCCAGTATGCCACAGGTTTCTTAGGGTCATGTCCTCTTGCTTTAAGTTTAGCTTTCTCTCTTAAAGCTCTTAAGACTTCATACATGATGTCTCACCTTAACACCAAGCCCTCTTGATGCATCTTTGAGCATTTTTCCAGACATTCTAGCAATACCGACAGCTCTGAGCTCTCCGTTATGCGTTATTATCACCTCGTCCCCTTCCCTTATGTGTTCATCTGCATCAATAATACCCGCACAGAACACCGAGCCTTTAGGAATGAAATCATCTATTTCCACCCAAAACATGTTCGACTTCAAGAGATATTCTGCACCATGTAATGTAAACGAGTAGTATCCCCTTCTAATGTCGAAGCTTGCTATCTGTTTCCTTTCCATCAGGAGACGAGACCTAGGCAGATCTTTACCTGCGACTGTGTCAAATGCCAAGTACTTTGACGCTTCCATTAACTGATAAGACAAAACACCAAAGGCACTTTCCTTAAGATATGTCCTTTTGTCCACATAATCCAATCCCTCTAATACATCATTTAGTACCTTTACT
>QMTT01000099.1 GCA_003663565.1 Thermoplasmata archaeon | reverse complement strand
CAAGGAATATGGTGTTGATTTAGAATGGAGTTTTTAACAAAGGATAAAAGATGAAGTATATAATTCAATTAATTATGGTTATTTCGATGGTGGCAATTTGTGGTGTTTATGGAGAAGTTGCACCTGATTCTGATAAACTGGATAAATTCACAAAGGATGGGATCTACAAGTATGCAGACATTGTCAATAGCATAACCAGCAAACTGGTAAATGTTACAGGAGTATCTATTTCCAGTGGATATATATTTGTTGATGGAGAATATATTGAACCTCCCTATACTGTTAGCAGTAGCAACGGTATTGAGTATGTGAATGATGTTGCAACAAGAAAATGGGTCGTATGGCCCCCGCGCGATTGGACGGTTGCCGAAAAGCCGCAGCTTCCACCGTATATTACAAAAGATAGTGATTTAGATGATCTGAGCAATCAGCAGGATCGACTCAATGGATACCGCCCTCGTCTGTCTCGCTACTTTAAAATGAGATACAGTGAAGAAGAGGCAATTGAAAAATATATAGCTGAATATAGAAAAATTCCGTATGTTGCTAGTCTAGAACGTGAAAAAGGCAACAGCAAGAATGCAACAATGACAACAACAAAAGGCATTACATATTTAATCACGTTTGGATCTATAGGTGGTAAAGCACCATATTATTTCAGCCCCCCTCCATCGAAAAAAACTGTTGAAGCTCAAATTGAATATCATCGTAAAAAACACGAATCTGTTTTGGAAAAAGGTGGGGTTCTGTTCATTTTGACGGCAAAGAATAAAAACATAATCCCGCTTGCTGGGAAACTAGTTGCGGCAGAGCTTCCCGTGATTTTGCATATCACAACCTCAACGATGACAACCGAAGAAAAGATTACCGAATTAATGCAATTGAAGTTATTAAATGCGTATAGCACCGGCTTATGGAGACGCTTTGTGGATGGATGGAATATTTCCCAAGAACTCACAAAAAGAATCGAGAAATATGGTGATCCTGCTACGTTACATGCTCGCAGAAAACAGAAGATAAAAGATGAGATAGAACAAAAACGAATAAGAAAAGCAGAGCAAGTCATTAAACAGGAAGAGTACAAGCAATTATGGAAAGAACTCCATCCGAAAAATAAGAGACGCTAACTTCGGCTATCATATTGTTCGAACTGTGCTGTGGCTAAGAAATGTGTGTATGGGTTTTGAATTGTCAGAGAAGAAAGAGAAAGCATTCATCTCGTGTCATAACGCCAAACGTTAGCTCAACCGATTGATTCTCGGAAAGAAGGAAAAACTGATGAATAAGGCATATATTGGATTTACTATTCTTGCATTTATGGCAGGTTGTGCATCGCCATCATATCGTAACATGCACAAACTTGAAGATCCTGCACAGGTTGACACTTTGATGGGTATCCGCATGGACTGGATCGAGGCATCTGAAGAAATCTCATATCGTATGCGTAAGCTCGAAAATGAAGTCGATGCCCTCCGTGGCTATACAAATGAAAAAACAGACGAATTTGATGAGATTCGTAATAGGTTTAACATTATTATAAAGAAGCGACAGGAACTCATTCAGATTGAAGAAAATCTTCTACACGAGCTAGAGCGTCTTCAGCAACTCGACAAAGCTCAAAGAAAGGCTCTCATAAAAAAAGTCAACCGATTCATGGGTGACCTACGAAAGCCCTGTATACAGCAAAACAAAAGTCTATAAACTAGGCATATTTATGAGAACAACACTGGATCTTCCCGCTCAACTCATTTCTGAAGCAATGAAGCTATCACACCAAAAAACAAAAACGGCGCTTATTATAAGTGCATTAGAGGACTTTGTCCGCAAGGCAAGAATAAGTGGAATCAAGAAGTATAAAGGAAAAGTTAATCTTGATATTGACCTAAACGAACTTAGGCAACGCACATGAACGTCCTTGTTGATAGTTCTGTGTGGATCGACTATTTTCGAGGAGTTGGTCAAGCAGACATCCTTGATTATCTGATTGATGAAAATCTTGTTATTACAAATAACCTAATTCTTACAGAATTAGTACCCACTCTTTACGTGCTTCGTCAAAAAAAGTTAATTTCGATGCTCAAAGAAATCAAGCGATATCCTGTGAATATTGACTGGGATAATATCATGGAGATTCAGATAACATGTATTCGTAACGGAATCAACGGCATTGGTATTACAGATTTGATCATTGCCCAAAATGCCATCCAACACAAGTCACAACTGCTTTCTGTTGACGGACATTTTGTTTCAATCAGCAAACACCTGCCGCTTTCACTATTCGAACAACAAAAGCCACAATTATGACTAAAAAGAAGAAGATGTTATTAGGCATAGGCTAATAATCTTATATAACACTTACATTATTATTGATGGCTATAAGCCTTCCAGAGTTTATCTGCCTGATCTTCGCTGACTTTGCCGTCATATACGAAGAGTCTGTATTTGCGGATATAATCATTGCCAGGAGTAAATTTCCATGGTTTGAGCTGAACCGGATTGAAGTTGATGAATACGGCTCCATTATGAGCTGACGTCTCGTTCCATGTCCGCAATCGTTCAGGATGTTCTCTGTTTTCAGAATATCCCATAATAACCACCCCGGCAGTTTTACCTACGCCGGAATCTCCTTGGATACGAACCCACTTAGCGCGACTGTTATTTGAATCTTTGCGTGATTTGTTTTCACTTGTCAAAACCGTGCTGTTATCCTTTGTCCACTTGCCGGTTCCGCGAAAGGCAAAACCACTGTAACGATAATTAACAATCTCTACAGGCAGTTCGGTGGCGCAACTCTGTGAAATATCAATATCAACAAAATATCCCCGGGCAGGAGACTCAACAACCTTTGAAACCTTAATCACCGTGGTCTCATTAAGAAACTCAAGCGGTTTATCTGGTGCCGTGCGATCAATGTATACGCTTTCTGCAGTAAAAGATGCACCATCGACATCATTTTTGTGATCCGTGATTCTACGCCCCTGAATTAGGCCCTGATTCTTCTGAAGCTCCCAACATATAATCTTACGACCGTCAATCTTGACATACTTCCATGGCCACCATAGTCCGAAATGGTGAAGGTGATCACTTGGTTGGATGTCGGTCACATCAAATCCAGATGGAGTGCGCAGTGGATGTATAAAATTGCTGCCCTTAAAGGCGCTTCCGCCAATAGGACTTACCGAAGGCTTTGACTGATATACAAGTAGCTCTTTTGCACCAGACTTTATTTTTATAGTTTGGTCACCAAGTTTAACTTGCATGGAATTATCACTATCGGCATACGATAAAGTAGAAAGCACCAAAGTGGTAACGTAGATTAACGATAGTAATTTCATTGCTTGGGAGACGGTTGCTTCTCGGTTATTTCATCCACTGCGCGGCACTTGGCTACCATTAACCTATAGCACCTCAACCTCATAGATGCTTGCCCATTTTTCTGGTGGGGCACCGATGATTTTTATTCTTAAAAATTTAGCCACTGCCTCAAATTCATCGCGTGTAACTTTTTGGGCTGTTTTATTTTTGCTGTTATCAGATACGCATTTCCACTTTTTGCCGTCAATAGATGTTTCTATTTTATATTTATATGCACCTTCTAATTCCCAGTAAATGACTGCACCTTTCACTGGTTTTTCTTTCTCAAAACGGATTGTGCACCATTGTGGGAAATTGCCGCTACTTGCGCACCAGCGTGTGTGTTTGTTGCCGTCAATCAAGTTTTCAATAGAATTTTCACCTTGGCTTGATGAAGCTGATACAGGTTCATTGACTATTTCGGCTTCAATAAGAGTAGGTGCCGGAACTGCATATTTCTTTGGCCGCGTTTTTAGAAGATCTTCTATGGCATCAGTTTTGCCAAGAGGAATCATCCTGAAAGAATAGCTGTATGGTACGGCTTTAAGTTGGTATACCGCAAGTGGTGTTTTGCCCCAGCTGGTGTTACCTCCAACCCCGGCTTGAGTCTTATCAAGATTTAGGTGAATTCCATCGGCCCGTTTCATCTGAAATGAATATTTAGCATTTTCGATTACGTCGCGACTGTAGTGGCGTGCCGCAAATGCAATTGAAGGTGATCCAGCAAATAGCCATCCCGTTCCATCTTTGCGGCGTAGGGAGGTCCATCTGACATCCAAATGATTTCCGTTTTCCTGTGGTTCAGAATATTCAACCCACATTTTATCGACTGTGCTCTGATAAATGCCGATACGTTCAAAAGTCCGGTCAATATATGTTGGCAACGGCCCGCGGCCATAGTACTGAACTTGATCCATATCTGAAGGCAAGACCATCTCAAGCCCAACCCGAAAAGGACCTTTGTTTCTCACTGCGGGAGAATATCCATAGCTGACCTCTATGCTTCCATTTCCATAAAAACAGTAATCAATCCGAATATTTCCAAGAGACTGCGGCAATTTTGATTCTACAACGACAACCACAGCATCAGAAGATTTACGGTCAATTTGACAGCTTGTGATCTCTTGTGTTTTACCGGCTTGTCTATATTTAGAGTTAACAAATTTGCGATTTGATGGTCTATCATTATCGGTTAGAGCCCGCCAGAATTCAGGTAGTACCCCACGCTTAACAAGGTCGGCACCTTTGTGAATATATGATCCTATGCAACCCCTCTGCCGATCAAAAATTACTTCAAAATCATTGCCGCTGATGACAATCATATTACTGCTTTCTTTATAATCAATGCGGGGTATATCGTTTTCTATCTGCTTAGGTGCTGAACCCTCGCAGTAAGCAAACTGTTCCCACGCCAACTCGTGTCCCTTTGGCACCAGTGGGGAGTAGCCTTCTTTTGCGGTAAAAGAGATATTTAAAAATATTTCCGTTCCAGCCGGAAGGCTGTTTTTTGGAAGGTTAATTGT
>QMTT01000098.1 GCA_003663565.1 Thermoplasmata archaeon | reverse complement strand
TGGATTGCTATGGCAGTGGTAAAGTTAAAAAGTTCGCTGAGATAGTAGCATCTACGGTCCTTGCTGGAGAGATATCTCTTATTGGGGCATTAGCAGCACAACAATTAGCAGAAGCACATAAAAAGCTTGGGAGATGATTAGTATGACTGTAGTAAGGTCAAAACTAGATCATCTTTTAAGACTCTTAGGCGTCAAAGTAGATAACAGGACTCTTATTGAATCTCTAGAGCAAATGGGGACAGATCCTGCCATAAATGAAGATGAACTTGTCGTTGAGGTATATCCCAACAGGCCTGACATGTACTCAACAGAGGGTATTACAAGAGCTCTTAGAGCATACTTAGAAATCTCCCCTGGTCTTCCAACATTCAATGTGAAACAAGGAGACATCCAGATAATAGTTGATCGTTCAGTACTTTCTGTTAGACCATATATTGCAGGCGCAGTTGTGCGAAACGTATCCCTTGACGAAGATGCGTTAGAGTCCATAATGAGGCTTCAGGAAGCACTTCATGAGAGCTATGGGAGGAAAAGGAGAAAAGTCGCCATAGGGATTCATGATCTAGACAAAGTTAAACCTCCATTCACATACACATGCGTGCCCCCTGATGGTTTAAAGTTTGTTCCGCTAGGTTTTGATAAAGAACTAACACCAAGGGAGGTCCTAGAAAGGCATCCTAAAGGAGTTGAATACGGACACATAATAAAGGACAAAGACCTTTATCCCATAATAATTGATAAAAACGCAAACGTTCTTTCTATGCCTCCAATAATAAACGGTGAACTGACAAGGGTCACAACGGCAACAAGAAACATCTTCATAGACGTTACAGGAACACACTTAGATGCTGTCATTGGAGCAGCTGAAATAGTTGCGACAGCAGTATCAGAATACGGTGATATAATCGAAAGAGTTACAATAGTGCATCCTCATGGAACGATCGTAACTCCTGAAATCTCTTACAAAGAAATCAGCATTAGTATAGACCTCGTTAAAGAAGTTTTAGGGATAGACCTTAGCACCAAGGACATTGAGAAGAGTCTCAAGAGGATGATGTATGATGTATCATTTAAGGATGACAAGATTATCGCAAAATATCCTACATTCAGAAGAGACATTTTACATCCTATAGACATCATTGAGGACATAGCAATAGGCTACGGATATGAATCCTTGGGAGAGGATCTTCCAAAGGAATACTCACAAGGGCATGAGGATCCCGTTCTAGAGGAAATAGACATTATAAGAGATATCTTAGTTGGACTTGGCTTTATCGAGGTCATAACGTTTACACTTATTAGTGATGAGTACGAGTTCGATAAACTTCGTCTAAGAAGATCAAAAGCTGCAAGAATATTAAATCCAATAACGAGCGAAATGACGATCGTACGAAGTAGCCTCATACCATCCCTCCTTAAAGTCCTACACTATAACAAAGATGAAGAGCTCCCGCTCAGAATATTTGAGGTTGGAGAAGTCGTTAACGAAGAGTACAAAAACGAGTATATGCTTTCATTCCTAGTAATGGATACAAAGAATGCAAACTTCAATGAAATGAGAAAATACGTAGAAGCATTCTTTAGATATTATTGTGATTCTTGTGCAAAACTCAAGATGAAAGACGATCCTAGGTTCATACCTGGAAGATCTGCGGAAATACTTATAAACAACGTTCCAGTGGGGATTTTTGGAGAGGTTCACCCTGAAGTACTTGAGAACTTTAATATTCCCTATCCAGTGGTAGCTACAGAAATAAAGATAAATGATATGCTTAAAGCGTTACATAACCGTCCTTGAGAAGCTTTTTAATAATTTCATCAGGGTTTATTTCTGACTTTACCTCTGGTTCAACAATTTCTATGTCTTCTGGTATTTCCTCTTCTTCTTCACTAGATTTTCTAGCCTCAAGCCTAAGTTGTTCTAGCTCTTTTCTGAGCTCCCTTGCTTTTTCAAAGTACTCGTTAGCTTTGTTTTTATAGGCCTCGATGATCTTTGCCTTCTTGTTTATTTCGTTGTTAAGATGAGCTATTTGAAACACTATTTCCTTTATTTTTTCATTTAGTTCTCCTATTCTTGGCCCAATTTCTGATATTTTAGCCCTTATTTCACCTAATTCACTATATAGCTTGCTTAACTCTTCATTTATGTTGTTTATTTCATCCATATAATTTATTTCTGACCTAACTTGGACTTCTAACTTTTCTACTTCCTTCTCAAGCTCTAGTATTCTCTGTACTATCTCCTGCTCCTTCCTCACGCTCATAGGCATGGTCTCATGAAGTTCTTCGAGTTCCTTGAGCTCTTTATACATCTTTTGGTAAACACTTTCTATTTTCTTGTAGTCTTTGTATTCTCTAAGAAGAGTCCTCTTCCTGTCTATGAGATCCCTTATATGTCTTCTGAGACTCTCTCTTCTTCTTTTAAGCTCATTTAGCTCATCAAGAAGTTTCCTCTTTTGTTCTCTTAAAGAATTAAGTTCATTGAACTTCTCCCTTCTCTCTGATTTCAAAATCCTAAGTTCTTCTATATGCTCTCTAGCTTTCTTGTTCCATTCCTTGCCCTTTGCTAGAACACTCTTAAGCTTCATTTCTGCTTTACGAAATTTGTTCCAGTTCTTTATAGCCACGAACACCACCAAGGGGTTTGTTTTATGCATATGCTAATATAATGAGGCTCCCTACAGGGAGCAATTAGGATTAAAAATTCATCGCATGTTCATGAATCTTGCCCTTCTATTCTCATTAGCCCATCATTGGGAGGTTTATCGTAGGAGTGGGTTGTGCTCCTCTCGGGTATTAATTTACCTCCCCATGTAGGGGTAAACCCAGGAGGGATTCCTCAGGCTGACATAGATGAGGGCTTTTTGTAGTAAATTCTTTTTATAAATATTGTTAAACACTGGCCAACAGTGCTCAAACCTAACTCATATAATAGTGGTAGCCCCGCGGGGATTCGAACCCCGGTCGCGGGCTCCAAAGGCCCGCATGCTAGTCCGCTACACCACGGGGCTAAAGTATTCAGTAGCATGGAATTCGAAAGACAACATCTATCTTTTCCGTCTTAAGAGATATTATTTTAGAGTGATATTAAAGTTTTTTGAGCATGTATTCTCAATAAATATGTACACATTATAGTGTGATGCCATATGAAAAGCTCTGATAATATTGTGAATCCTGTGATTGTATGGTCTCCAGTAAAAGATATCGCGCCCCACGAATGGGCCGAAGACGGGTTATGGCTTTTCGGGAGTTTTAACCCACTAATGTACAGGACTGTTCCAAGTGTTCACTCAGGAGCATATGTTCCATTAAAGGCATATCTTGTATCCTTTGACGAAATTTACGAAAGAGCTGAAAAAATTGTATTCCCCAACTTCATGGAAGACAAGACAGAAAGATTCGGAAAGGCCTATATGTCCAGGGACATGTTCACAAGAGTTGTTAGAATATGGGAAGCTCATGAAGGAGTTTTCGCAGCAAAGTTTGACGATATCTATGTTTTTGAGGGAGCACCCACTGAGGAGTTATCTCCTGAAGACATTAAAGATATCATGTCCTGGAATCCCATATCCAAAGAGCTCACTGAGCTGATGAACATTTTTCTAGAAAGTGCCACAATGGGCCATGACATTGTTGAAGAACTTCAAATATACGATATAACTAAGGACACTTCAGGGATTAAAACGTCCAGCACTATAAAATATCTCGAAAAACTAAAGGCTTATCATAAAAGCGTTAAAGAATTCCTCTCAAAATATAAACCCACAAGTGAAATTCCAAAAAAGGAGCCAAGGACTTTGTTCTTAAGCTATGACAAAGATATTGCTAATTACATTGTAGGCACATTAATAAGACACCGACATCAGATGAAAGACCAAAAGATTACTGTGGACATAGTGCTTCCAGAGTTAATACATGAAACGTTCTCTGGAAATCTTGAGTACTTTATGGGTTGGATGAAACGTCTCTTTAATTCCCTTGTAAGACTCTCAAAAGATATAGCAACAAGATATGACATAACAAATTACAGGCTTGCATTTCTTAACATGTATTCAGAGGTAGTTCGAGGTAAAACACCGTATGAAGGCATAGAGGAGCTCGTGCCAGAGATTCCTCCAACGGAGATTGGATATATCTATGGACGTGTCCTTCCAATAATTTACAGAGACTACCTACTAAAAGAATACAAGGACATTATATATTGGAGCAGAGAAATCACAGCAATGCTTGCAATAGCTCATTGTCTTAGGGCCCTCAAAAGGAGAGGTATAGTTGAATTTGAACAGGAGTACGAAAAAGTGTTGAAACTATTGGAAGTCCTATAGGCTATCGTTTATGTAGGCTTTCTATAAGCTCCTTTAGTTCATTTATTTCTCTTTCAAGTTTTTCTATTTTATCCTTGAGCTCAATGACAAGTTTTTCAGTGTTTATAACTGCCTTTTCCCAAGGGTCAAGCTTTTCACTGTACGAGAACGTGTGATATATATACATTCCAGCAAATATTCCACCAATAACTGCAAGGAAAAACATAGATGAAAGACTTATTAGCCATGAAATTATTTGAACTGTCGTCGGTACTGGAAGTATACGCATTGACATAAGGAGGACTATAGCTGCTATTACCCCTATTATTATAGCAACTGTTATCACAGAACTGCTAACACGTCTGGTTTCCTCTATGGGCATTTTCAATCACTTCCGATTCTTCGAGTGTCACATCATAAGATACTCCATGATACATCCCATCAACATATATTTTCCCATCAACAATCTCTATTGTGAGGTTCTTTACATATATTCGCAATGTATTATCCTTCATATCATAGTATTCCACAATAACACTTACATTATACGTTGTGTTTGATAGATTCAACACATACAAATG
>QMTT01000097.1 GCA_003663565.1 Thermoplasmata archaeon | reverse complement strand
TAGCTGCAAGTGCTTTGACTTGAGCTGAAGTTAAAACTGTCTTAACAGACAGCACTCCAAAGCCGCCAAAGATCTGTGTCCACTTAAGCCCGTCAGAGTAGACCAATACACTATCTCCATCAGCAACAAAGATAAGGTCTCCACCCCATCCTTCACTATCATCTTTATCAGCAATAGTTACAGTGTTGGTAGCATCGGCAGTCTTTGCTCGAATAGAATAAAGTCTACCTTTCGCTTCTGCCACAGGAGGTAGTGTAATAACAATTGCTCCACTATCACCATCAGCTGCTGGACGGACTACATAATCACGAGTAGTCATTTGATAGCTAGCAGTAGGATCATGGAACTTATCCACTACCTGTTTATCATGTTGTGCTGCTCTATCTTCTAATGCCATAATCTAAACCTCCGTTAAGATTCTAAGGCCTTATCCATTTCGTCTGACTGTTTGTCAAAGTCGGATAAGACAGATTTAATTGTTTGCCGTTGTCCACTTTTTCCACGACTAGGTGGAGGTGGAAGTTTGTCTTTATTCTTATCCTTATCTCCATCCTTGTCCTTATCTTTATCTTTGTTATCTTCAGACTTTTTAATCCCAAGACGTTTACGAACTTCTTCAGCTACACTTGGAAGAATCTCATTATAGTTCTTATCAGGATTTTGTTCAGCTAGCTCATCATAAACAATTGCTACTGATTTCTTCCAGGGAATCAGATCTTCATTATCTGTATAAAATTGCTTATTTATAGATTGAAGTTCTTCTTCAAGACTCCTTGTACTATGCATAACTTCAGGTAAAGTTGAAATTATAGAATCTACAGACTTTTTACTGTAACCTTTACCAATCTCAACTCCCTTCATATAGACTTTGTTTAAGACTTTATTAAATATATCAGGGTTACGAGTTAGATCATCAAGATCTATATCACCAAGAAAGTCTTCTTCAGAAAGTTTATCTTCTTCTGAAGGATCATCCTTTGATTTATCATCTTTTTGGTCATCTTCAGAAGGTTTCTTGTCAATAGATTTTCTTAGATCATCAAGTTCCATACGAAGATTCTTTAACTCAACATCACGAGGATCTTCATCTCCATCTTTATCATCAGAAGATCCATCTTTTGATTTATCATCCAAGTCATCCTTTTTATCATCTTTATCTTCATCTCCTTTATCCTTATCCTTATCTTTGTTAAAATCAAAGTCAGGATCAGTGTCATCTTTATCATCCTTATCACCTGATGTATCATCTTTCTGATCATCAGCATTAGCATCAGCATCGTCAGATTTAACATCTTCTTCTCCAGCTTCAGGTTCCTCAAGAGCCTTCTCCATCTCATCCATTTCTTCTTGTATCTGTTTTTGGTCTGCCATTTTCTTTGTCCTCCAGTTAATTAATTTAATTAATTTACTTATCATCATTCTCTTTATCAGCATCTAATACATCTATGAATACATCTAATATATTCAACATGTATGATACAGCTTTCATTCTACCATTCAAGTCACCTAGATGAAGAAGAACTGAAGCAGTTGAAGGATTATTTGTCTCAGCATCATCTACAATAGTTTTCATCTCTTCATCAAATCCTTTAGACCATACAGATAGTTCTCGCTTAATATCTTTCCATAGTATAGATTCTCTAAATTCCCTGATTTGGGATCTAGTAGCATTAACAACTATACCAAATTCTTGTCTTTCCTTATCCATTAAACTCCTCCGAAGGTATTACATTTCCTTTTTCTGCTTCCCTCAATACTTTCTCATCGTCCATTTGAGTAGGATTAATGCGATCTACGTTACGTTTAAAGTCCCCTACATTCTTTGCTCCAAGTTGCTGAGCTATATACATAAAAATACGAGTCACATCAAACTGTTGATATAGTTCAGGCTGTCCTGCAATTATCTGAAACAGCTGAACCCAAGAATCAGAGAAGTTACTACCTGGAACAGATCCATCTCTGGCTATTAAATCATAGTTAATTGCCATATCAAGAGGTGAGACAGGAACTTTAGATTTCCCAAATTGAGCCATTAAATTTTCTTCGTTTCTTCCAGTTATACGAACAAAGGTTTCCCTGGTCATATATTGCTGAGTATGCACAGCAAACATTTCACCTATGTCCTGCATAAACTGCATACCAATTATCATAGCTATCCGCTGAAGACGTGAAACAGCTGACCCACGAGTACCTTGAAACTCACCTTTGGTAAGTCGTTCAGGACCACCTTGACGTAGTGAACCAGACATTGACTGATCAGCACCTGAAATTCTATCCATCCACTGAGTTATATACATAGAATCCGAAACATTAGACCTAGTAATATCTGCCACTTGAAGTTGCTTAACAACCTTATCAACTCCATGGCCCCACGCAGGACGACGTAAGCGGATTAATTTGCCAGCTTTAGGATCCTTTAAATCATTAATGTTGACTAGATAAGGATCAACTACAAACATATCATTGATAGCTTTACGAACATTTTCTACATGACTATTAAACATAAAGTCAAGGACTCCTTGTAGTCCTTTTAATACTTCAAGTCGACCTATAGGAGTTATCGAATATCCATCGTATTCAGGACTAGCAACTGCCATAGGATACATTCCGTGGTAGTGGTTAGCCTTATAACATTGAGTTATTATATCATCTGATGAAAGACGAAAGAACCATTTTTCAGGATACTCATTATTACTTAATTTCCAATCCTTAGGGATAAGAGTAACAAACATATTTATATTGTCTACAGGATTAGTTGAACTTACCTGATTCTGCCTCATTGTCTTAGATGATCCACCAAACTTTGTCTCTCGCTGACTATCATCTTTAGCTAAAGAAGATCGCTTATTAGATTTTTCTTTAAGATACTTCACATTGAACATACTATCACTATTACGTTCTTCTGAAAGCATATTCATGTAGTTATCACGACTAATCCAACCACAGAATTCTCCATCTTGAATTCTATCACTTGACACTGACGGGTCAGGAAGCCAGAGATAGGGGTCTATGCTACTTAAAGAATTACCTTCAAATACTAATCCATCGACATAGTTTACATTAGTTTGAGTAGATTCTTCTCCTGATTCATCTAATGATATTATAGAAGATCTTATCGGCACTTTTCCATAACGCTTAGTCCATTCAGGCATACCAGGTCCTATGCCGTAACTAAAACCATCTCGAAGGATGGTGTGAAGGGCTAAGGGAACTTTAGTCTTAATACAATGTAAGCGGATAACAAGTTCCATTAACATAGCACCTATAGTGTCATCATCTTCTACTCCTTCATACTGAAACATAGGATCTTGAAAAAATGCCATAGACATGTAAGTTAAGAGCGCTTCAAGGTTACTGTAAGAATAAGGAAAGATAATAGATACAGGTTTTCTAGAATCCTCTTCTTTAACATTTTTTTCTACATCGCTTAAAGGAATGTAAGTTGTTAAAACCTTATCTATTTCATTCCATGAACTATAACGCTTAGACATTATACGTTTAGATTCAGATGCTCGCTGCCATATCTTATTACGAATACTTTCATGGAAATCAGACTTTGGGTCTAAGTCTAATTCGTGAGGATAATTATAGTCATGATGGATATTACTATAATTACTTCGTCTAGTTTCAGCTGAATCACCTTGTACAATGTAAGGCATTTAGTGTCTCCCGAACTGCTCTAACTTAGATAATATACTGATAAATTCATTTGATTTAGATTCTTAAATGCGGGTAAGCTTAACTTCCTTGCTGACCCGCATTTCCTTAATCAGATATTAATATCATCAAAGGTTATTTCTGCCTTCATAACCTTGTCAACAAACTCAATCGTCTCGTCATCCCATTCAGTTTCTGTT
The DNA here is from genome assembly GCA_003663565.1 of Thermoplasmata archaeon. The sequence continues at coordinate 1,028 of QMTT01000097.1, read as the reverse complement.
GACGCCGCTAATTTCTTGAACATTGGATACATAAAATTCCATAGCATTCTCGACAGAAAACTGTACTTATTGAATGTCCGTTCTCCCATTTCATTCACCTCCTTTCTATAAATTCCACAGTATTTAGTAAAATTGACTTTAACTGTTGAGAAAGTCCAAATCTATCTGCATTAATTTCGATACTCTTTCGTAAGTCACCATCATTATGCCTTAAAGTTGCAGCTTTCCAGTCACAAAACATTTCGATAATATCTATCAAGTTCATACAATTAACAGGGCTGGCCCTAAACGTAGCATCTGCCTCTTCAGTAAAGTGTTCTGGGTGATGTCGATTATGCTTATAATGGTGTTCGAGAGCACTCCCCATTTCCCTTAAAAATTGCTTATATTCGTTGCTCCCATACGTACTTTCTGCTAATTTAGGAGTATATTCTGTAAATATTGCTAATTCCGGTTGCTCCATTTTTGACTGATCGTGGGCTATACCCCGCTGGAATAATTCATCTGCAATCTTTTTTAGGAGTATCTGGACATCATTAATGTGCTTTTGTGTTGCTTTATTTGTTGCTTTCTCTTCCTCAGTTAATAGCATAATCTTCTCCTCACATATAGGAATTATCGCCTTGCACCTTTCCTTGTTTTCTTGGGCTTTGCACATCCTCCACGTCCTGCATTAGCTCCAGTCCCTCTACCACTGCCATCTCGTTTAGGGACACCTTTCTTTGCCATCTGTTTCACCTCCCTTTCTGCCTTCTGAATAAGCATTTATTGCAATTTCCATAGTTTTTAAGAATTTGCGCGCCTCTGTTAGACAACCCTCTACGCCGGTTGTACCATTAAGCACAGCATCCCGAAGATATTTTAAGTCTTTCTTTTCTTGATTTGTCATTTTGTGATCACCTACTTTCCTCCATTATATTGACAGTGTATCCACTCGGCCCGAACAGTCTTCTTGTAATAAATATAATACATCGGGCCTAAACCTTTTTGCATACGCTCTACAATCTCATTTCTGTCTATTCCTGGTG
>QMTT01000096.1 GCA_003663565.1 Thermoplasmata archaeon | reverse complement strand
AGCTTTTACAGGCTAAAGGGAGAAGCATACAAGATCCTCAGGAGGAGGTGCCCAGAACTCCCCTCTCATTACATTTACACCGCGTGCCAGATGGCAGTGAGCATTTACAAGAACTATCGTAAGAGAAAGCGTAGAGGGAAAGCCAATGGACAACTAGTCTTCAAGAAGGACGTGATAATGCTCGATGACCACTTGTTCAAGCTCTACCTCGAGAGAGCTCAGGGAAGACGTAAATTATTCGAGGGAGGTGAATGGAAGACTCCATCGCTGGAGTTTCAGGAGACTCCAAGCAATAATTGAGTATAAAGCTAAACTAAAGGGTATTAGGGTTGTTTTCGTTGATCCCTCGCGTACTTCATCCCTGTGCCCGATATGTGGGGGAGATTAAGCCCGAATGGAGACTACCGAAACCGCGAGAATGTGGAGAGTCACCGTCCCCCCAAAAGCCCTCCAATGAAGAGGAGAGGAGGGAAGGGTAGCCATTTACACAAGTTACGGCTGACCAGGATGAATTCCTTCCCTATGGTTTCTGCCCCAAACTCCTTAGGTATTCTAAGACATCAGAACGCGTTATGATCCCTTTGGGGTTTCCTCCTTTATCTACTACGAGAACAGCAGAGCTTTCTGAGAGTATTGATATTAATGTTCCTATGCCTGCATTTGGTGGTACTGTTGGCAGGGGGGGCTTCATAACGTCCTTTACTTTTACATTTTTCAACTTGTCTGGATCATATTTTATCATGGATCTTACAACGACCTCCTCGTCTAAGTTTCCTGTGATTCTTCCATTTGAGTCCCTAACTGGGAGCTGGGAGTATCCTTTACTGATCATCTTTGATATGGCATCTAGAAGTGGCTCATCCTCTTCTGCATAAACAATGTCACGTGTCATTATGTTATTTGCCTTTATCCTCTCCTTCTCTAACTCTTCAAGTGCGCTAAGTATTCTTCTGAGAGTAGAGTACCTAGGATCCACTTGTCCACTTTCTATCTTAGCTATCAACGCTTGACTTACTCCTGCACGCTCAGCAAGTTCTTTCTGGGTAATTCCAAGTTTTTTTCTCCTTATTTTTATTTCAGAGAGGTCAAACAACCGAGATATCATGAAATACACCTAATAGATAACTCTACTTGCTAGGGTATACTATTATTTGTACTTACTACTTGCTCTTACCACTCTATTGATTCGTAGATCTTTCTTCCCTTCTCTGTAGGGACGTACCTGTTATCAGAAAGTTCTATTATGCCTTTTTCAATTAAGAAGTCTATTTCTCTTTTAAGGAGAAGCGTGGGGATCCTAGCACGTTTAGCAACGTTCTCAGGATCTTCTCCCTCGCAAATTGCTTTGAAAATCTTAGCTCGTAGGGGATTTGAAAGAACTATGCCTATATCACTCATTTCATATCACCGTAAGTAAAATACTTTGACAGCAGGAAGCACGCATGTAGTATGACGTGTATATTCCGAAATCAAGCTATAATAAATTACCAATAATGAAAGTATTATGATCCTCTAAGAGGTACTCCTAGGTACTATTCTGTATCATGCCATATTATTAATTTTTACCCTAGAGAAATGTTACATCCTATGCTCGCATAACTAGTGGAAGTCTTTTAGTGTTTGACATCCTCCTGCCCTAAAGGTGAGGTTTTGTAAGCAACAGATTTATAAAACATTAACTTAGAGTTAACTTTAAATCACTCTTATTCTTGGCATTGACAATATTCTTAGTAGTATCTCTCTATCTCTCTGATATTCTACTAGTATCTTATCATAAGTCCTATCACTGAGCACTACTGCTTCACCACGCATGCACTTATAGAGAATAGACTGTGAGCCATAAAGGATCACGATTTTATCCCCCAAAGCAAGATCCCTAGTGCTCTCTAAGTGTATGGCAACTCTCGTAGTTCCTTCTCCCGTTTTTATCTCTAACCAAGACATTCCCGTTGAGTCCTCTACTATATCCTGCACCTCGCCAATAAGACCGTGCTCGTAAACTCCCAAGGGAACATCTCCTAAGAGCTCTTCATCAGAAATCTCGCTAAAGCTCAATGCATAGTCTAAATTACGCTTCGAGTTAAATGTTCTCAGCCTTAATCCCTCATAAAAATTACACTTCATATATCTCTCAGAAGTAATTTTCACAGGAAAATATAGTAATTTAGAGAGCAGGATAGTTTTGTACTCTAGATATTCCCTTTTAGAATCAAAAGAGGGCAAGTCCTCTCCAAATGCCTCTGTAAATGCATTTTTCATTATAACTGCTGAGTGTCCCCTTGAGGTTATTGTAACCCTTATTATAGGATCCCCCAACGTTAGGTAAAACCAGAAGTCCTCATCATATGTCTCTGAGTAGTTCCAGCTGATGTCCACTATATATCCTGAGACGGAAAAGTATTGTTCCCCACTCTTTAGATGTCTAGGGGCTGTAGGAAAACACCTTCCAGCAGGCACAATTATCGAAATCCTGGGGTCATAGCTAACTTTAAGGATGCTTTTTTGATATTCACACATAATACCATATATCCTTACAAGAGATCCAACATGTTTTTTCCATAAACCCGTTGTTACCCTATCAATGCCCTGAAGAACTCCCTGCACTCTTTTCCCATTATGATCACTCTGAGAGATCACGTAAAAGTTCCTTTTGGCATCTCCAATATCAAAATAATGCTCCAAACAACACTCAATTGCTCCATACTCCCGTTTAAAAACCTCATAGAGTTTTATGAACTTTGGGGGGGCCTTTATTTTGTACAAAACTTTTCTTGTGAATTCTTCCCCAAAGTTCTCTTTAAGAACTTTCAAGAATCTTTCTAGCCATTCTTCGTTAGTTCTATCATAGCTCTCTAGCATATCTGACTATCCCCTATACCATGCGGGCATGTGCTATGAATCCTTTCTCTCCTTAGGGCGGTTTGGGTATGAGTGGTAAACATTTAACCGTCTTGAGGGATTTCCTTCCTTGTGGGGCCTCATTGGAGGGCTTTAGGGCTCTTCCATAACTCGCAACAAGTGAAAATGTTTGCCACCTTTTACTTTCCACAATTTTAATTTTATATATTCTTAAGATTTATCCTCATTATTTATCTCTCATTATAGTGTGACGATCCCTAATATGTGAAGTCCTAAGCCTGAATAAGGATCGTTAAAGCCGCGAGGACGTGGGGCTCGCGTGCTCCAGAAAGCCCTCCAATGAAGCCAGAGGAGGGAAGGTTATCCGCTACGATAGTCTCGCGTGTTCCAAAAGTAGCAGATAACCAGAATGGTAGTTACAGAATGTAACTTACGGAAAGTAGGTACACGTAAATGCTGTATGCAATTATAAGGGCAACGCCGAGGATCCTATCAACTCGTTTTCTCAGAAGTAGTCCTATTTCTAGTATAAGGAATATGATCACCGTTGCTGGGTATGTAAGCTCTAACGAGGGTGCATCTGCTGATATCGGACATATAACAGCAGCGAGACCTAAGGCAATGGATATGTCTATTATGTTAGCTCCTATTACGTTCCCCACACTGATCTCTCCAATGCCCTTTATAGCAGATGCTATGGAAGTTGCCAACTCTGGTATGGATGTTCCGACAGCAATTATGATTATTGAGATATAAACCTCAGGAACTCCAATGGCTCTTGCAAGGTTTACGCCACTTTCTTTAAGCCCCACCGATCCTAGAATGACCATAATCAATCCGAGAAGGAGCATAATTATGACTTTTTTAATGTCATGCTTTTCGTTGTTTGCATCGTTAGACACTTCTCTTGATGATCTGAGTCTATAAACATAATACGAAATTCCTATGAGAAGGAGCGTTAAACCTTCCAATCGTGAGAGCATACCATCCAAATACGAAAATATCCAGGCAAGTATTGTCATCACAATCATTACAGGAACGTCCTCGAAGTATACGTGTTTATCTAGGACGTTTCCCTTGCGTATTATGCCATTAACTGCTAATGCAACCCCTACATTAAATATTATTGATCCTATAGCGTTTCCAAAAGCGACACTTGGGGATCCTGTCGCAGCAGAGTATATAGAAACAGTATTTTCAGGAAGAGTTGTAGAGATGCTTACCACTAGTATGCCAACTACCGTGTACGTTATCTTAAGAATATGAGCTAGCTCCTTTGAGCCCTCAGTAAACATGTCTGAACCTTTCGCTAGTACTAGTATTGATATTACCAATGTGATGCTGAAGAGTATTATGCTCATGGAGATCATTACAACCTCCTATGGATCTCCCTGTGGTGTTTACTCAACATGAACCACTTTTAATAAGTTTTTCATAAAAATCCTCTGAATTTCAATATAAACCTCCTTAAAGGTATGAAACGTGAAGTCTTTTATAGCGGGGAGTAGTTCCTTTTATAAAATTGTTGCTTGCAAAACCTCGCCTTTCAGGTCGGGGATACGCAAGAGGGTGGTGGGAAGGGACTATTTTGTTAGATAAGTACAATAGTATTTTCGGCAATCCTGGAAACGAGACATTTAAATGAGGGGGAGGAATAGAATATTAAGTGAACTGCCTCAATGACGGCAAAATAGCCATCAGAGGCGATAATACTCATCCCACGTGAGGCGGGCCCCGTGGTACCCGCCAATATCGCTCCCGATGGGCCACGGAATCTGATGAAGTGGCAGAGGGGGAAGCCCGCGTGCACTCCCCAAGTTTCACTCATAGCTAAAATATAGGACGCGGGCGACCACTTACTAAGAAGTAGATCTTTGACCGTTCTGGTTAGCCGTAACTTTTGCAACGGCTGACCTTCCCTCTTCTGGCTTCATTGGAGGGCTTTGGGAAGCATGCGAGCCCACATCCTCGGAGGCTTTAGCGATCCCCATTCGGGGCTTGGGATCCCACATATCGGGGATCGGCACATTATAATGAGATAAGCCCTAAGAATGTTTAAAAATTGCAGGAAACATTAAATACCAAACTT
>QMTT01000095.1 GCA_003663565.1 Thermoplasmata archaeon | reverse complement strand
GTGGCTTATTATAGAGTCCTCCTTTGCATACAGCCCTGTGACAGGACTCTTCGTTATACTTGGATCAGCACTGACCTTTGCGTATATGCTAAAGGTCGTGCTATCACTGTACGCTCCAGGAGGTAAAGAGCCCAGTGGTGAAGTAGGCGCTTCAATGGTCGTTCCAGTGATTGTGATGGCCATTATATGTATAGTAATCGGTCTCTTATCATCACAGATATTGGACAGGATCATAGCACCATCCATAGAAAGCCTAATATCACGTAGTGAGTACATAAATGCCGTCTTCAACTACAAGGAGGCAGCACTTAACTGGTCGGGGGTGAAGTTACTATGATAAACACCCTTGAAAGTCCACTGGGAATGTGGGATCCCTTATACATTATTTACTTTATTATATTACTCCTCCTAGTAGGCATTATGTATTGGAGTCTCGGCGGATTCCATGCAAAGACTGGAGGCGAAGGCAGTAAGCCATTCCTTAGTGGAGAAGATGTACTGTTATATGTAAAATATGCAAGGGTAGAAGGTGAGCATGCACTTTGGGGGTTAAGAGAAGGCTTAGGTAAGTTTTTCACGACAATTAAAGAAATGCATAGTGGAATCCTTACAGACTACGTAATCTGGTATATCATAGCTACTGGAATTGCATTTGTTATAATGCTCACTACCTTCATGAGGTGATATCGTTGAACACCATCTGTAAGATCTGTAGGAAATTCATCAAGAGATCCCCTTGGATTTTTCATATAAACACTGGATCATGTAACGGATGTGACATTGAGCTCGTAGCAGCGTTGACACCAAGGTATGATGCCGAAAGATTTGGAGCTATATTGGTAGGAAGTCCGAGACATGCAGACATCCTTGCTATAACAGGTCCTGTGACAGAACAACAACGCGAGCGTCTTATGAGAATCTATCAGCAAACACCAGATCCTAAAGTTGTAATTGCTATAGGAACGTGTACGATGGCTGGTTCAGTGTTCTTTGAATCTCCTGTAACAAGAGCCCCTTTGGACAAGCACATTCCAGTGGATGTATTCGTTCCAGGATGCCCTCCAAGACCCGAAGCCATTCTTGATGGCATCATAAAGGCCTTACAAATATATGAAAGGAAGTTGGCAAAGCAGGAGTGATTTGGCATGCAAATCGAAAACATAATCGCAGAAATTAAAAATATCTTAGAGATGCTTGGAGGATCTATTACAGAAGAAAGAACAGTTAGTATGAAACCTGAAATATGGGGAAAAATAGATGCCTCAAGATTAAGAGATTTCTTCTTACTAGTGTGTGAACGTATTGGGATCCCTCATCTGACAACGATAATAGGAGAAGATCTCGGAGATAGAATTCACATAATGTATCCCCTTGACTTTTATGATGAATCGCAAGGAGATAAATGCCTGTATTTTGTACTTTCAGTTGAGATTCCTAAGGAAGAGCCTAAGGTCAAAAGCATAAGCGATATACTTAGGGTAGCATGGATCTACGAGGCTGAGGTCTCAGAGATCCTGGGAGTGCAGTTTGAGGGTCTAAAGAAGGAGGGAAGATATTACATCCCAGATACTATCCCAGAGGGTATAATCATGAGAAAAGACAAGCAAGATATTGTTGAAAAATACCTAAATAAAGCACCACACCCGCTGGAGGGTGGCGGAAATGATTGAGGATAAAGAGTTCATAAGGATACCCATAGGCCCTATCCATCCTGCACTAGAGGAGCCCTTTAAGGTCACCATAGTAACTGATGGAGAAGAGATAGTGGACGTCGATGTGAGGTTCGGATATAACTACAGAGGACTTGAATGGATAGCTCAAAGAAGGAACTTCATCAACGTAATGTACATGGCAGAAAGAGTATGTGGCATATGCTCATTTGCACATACTTATGCATATGCTATAACTGTTGAAAACCTCATAGGACAAGAAATCCCAGAAAGAGCAAAATACATAAGAGCAATAGTTGCGGAGCTTGAAAGAATTCACAGTCACCTTTTAATAACAGCTGTCATGGCCCATAATGCTGGTTTTGACACGTGGTTCATGAGACTTATGCAGCTAAGAGAAAAGACCATGGACATGCTTGAACTAATTACGGGGAATAGAGTAAACTATGCGATAATGACGATAGGGGGTGTAAGGAGGGACATAGGTGACAAAGAGAAGAGAATGCTTACAGAATACGTTGATTATATGCAAAGGAAAGTACTTCCCGAAATTATAGACCTCTTCATGTATAACAAAACAATAGAAAACAGGTTCATAGGAGCTGGAATTCTCTCAAAAGAAGACGCTAGAGCATACAGTGTCGTTGGACCTGTCCTCAGGGGGTCTGGCATAGATCATGACATAAGAAGGGACTTTCCGTATGACGCATATGGGAGCCTTGACTTCGAAGTGATTACTCCTAAGAAAATTTTGGGAAACGTTAGGGGTGACTCTTACGACAGGACCTTAGTTAGGATATTTGAGATTGTGGAGTCACTAAAAATCATCGAGGAATCACTAGAAAGGCTTCCTTCAGGTCCTATCCATGGTAAGCAAATGATACCTCTCCCAATAACATTAAAGAGACTCTCAGGGAGAAGCATAGGAAGAGTCGAGGCTCCTAGAGGAGAGTTATTGCACTACATACTTGCAGGAAACTCAGAAGGACCCATAAGATGGAAGGTAAGGACCCCAACAGAGGCAAATGCCTACGCACTTAAAGTCATGCTAAAAGGGGACCAGATAGCAGATGCACCTGTTACCATAGCAAGCATTGATCCCTGTATAAGCTGTTGTGACAGAATTACTATCATAGATACCAACACTGGAGAAAAATATGAGAAAACCTTTGACGAACTGCTAAGGCTTAAATCTGAGAGGTGATATCTCTATGGATATAGTATACACAATTGCATATACGATCCTTGTCATACTAATTGTGGTACCACTCTATTCACTATTAATTCAAGGAATTGATAGGAAAATCGTTGCAAGAATGCAAAACAGAGTTGGCCCACCGATAATTCAGCCCTTTTATGACTTCCTAAAGCTTATAGGCAAGGAACAAATAATTCCAACCACAGCAAGGAGAGTATTCCTTTGGGCTCCAATGCTATGCGTTTCAGTGGCACTATTAGGGTTCATGTATGTACCATTTGGTACAAGGGCTCCCTTGTCCACTAGAGGGGACATAATATTTATTATGTACTTAATACTCATGTTTTCAGCATTCTATGTCCTCGGTCCAATGGCTTCAGGGTCTCCTTTTGCCCTAGTAGGAGCCCAGAGAAAGCTTATAGCAGTCACAAGTATAGAAGTACCGTTCCTTATGACAATTGGTGCTCTTTCCTGGCTTGCATATAGATTAGACATTGGAAAACCCTTCTCTCTAGAAGCTCTTTCAACGCTATCGATGCTTATCTGGACTCAATATTATTACCTCATACCTCTCTGGTTTATCGCGTTCCTAATTGCGATGATATGGCTTGCCGGCGAGGCTGGAAAAGGGTTCTTCGATGTTACAGAAGCAGAAACAGAGCTCGGTGGAGGTGTTGAAGTAGAGTATTCAGGAGTGAGTTTGGCTTTCTATAAGCTTGCACACGTTGTAATAACTATCCTGGGAGCATCAATAATAACAGCGATATTTATTCCATGGAAGCCTTCACTAACTATGAGCACGGATGGAATCATAGCTAGTGTCCTTGACATCCTCTGGCACATGTTTATAGTGTTTGTTTTATTATTGTTCGCTTATACAATAATAAGGGCCGCATCAGGACGTTTCAAGATAGATCAATTCGCAGTGTTCTACTGGGGACGTGTGTTACCACTCACAATAGCTTTTGTCATATCGTTATACGTAGCTATTGCCATCATCTGGTGATGAAAAATGCCAACACCTATCCTAAAGATAATATTCACAAACCTCGTGAAGAAACCCTATACGAATCTCTTTCCTAAGACTCCTCCTATCCCAATAGGCGACAGGTTCAGGGGACTTCCAGTATACGACGAGAACAAATGTATAGGCTGTAGGATGTGCGTTACAGTATGCCCAACAAGGACGATTATATATATACCAGAAAAGAAAAAAGTGAAAATGTGGGTTGGAAGATGCTTAGTATGTGGCCTTTGTGCAGATGTGTGTCCAACGAAAGCAATAACGATGTCCAAGGACTTTCTTTTAGCAACGAGTGATAAGTACAATGAAAGACTAATCATAGAGCCAAAACAAGCAGGATCTGAAAGTAAACCTCAGTCATCCACCCAATAATAGCGCCATTCATCACCTTCTCTCTCTATAACAAGTTTTTTATTGTTTTCATATGCCTCTTTTGGTATTTCAATCCATATATATTTTCTTGTGCCTTTCGGATGAAAAACGAGATATGGTATTGAACTAAATCCCTGTTTCTTTAGCATATCAGAGAACTCAAAGGTGTCCTTCCACTCCTCCTTTTTATATATTACTCGCTTCTTAGATGATGTCTTAAGTTCAACGCAAAGCACATGAGAGTTCGAGAACAATATCACGTCAGGCCTAGGAGTCCCTGTTGCTGCACCAGATGCAGGTATTCTAACAGCTGGTATTCCTTTTTTCCAGAATCTTCTTGTAAAAGATCTTTCCACGTTCAGCCCAATCGTGACTTTTTTATAGGATTTTCCCATGAGTCTAACCTCGCATTTCTTATGATGATGTTTTTATTATACTGGTCTATGTAATATTGAAACTATCGTCAAGAGACTTTCCTTTATAGACAGTGCATATATTTCCCAAAGAGAACAATTCTTATTATTGTTTTTAGGGAGCAAAGTTATGACCTCGTTAGGGATCCTTCTTATGGAGGGCAGAATCTTTAAGATAGCTTTTTGTATCAAGGTATGTTTTTCTATGCCTCTTAACACTATGAGGTAAGCTGAGGCAGTATATCTATCTAAACCGTATTTCTTCATAACCTCAC
>QMTT01000094.1 GCA_003663565.1 Thermoplasmata archaeon | reverse complement strand
GGGTTCACACCAATGATCGTTGAGACATGTCCTGGAAGGATTATCCCACTAAGGCTTATTTCACCAGACTTTAGAACAGCTTCCATTGCAGGAGGAGTGAACTTATGAAATGATAACACATAATGATTCTCAGGCATTCCATTTATCAATTGAGCTGCTGTAGTTGGCATCGTTGTTTCAAATCCAACAGCCACAAAGACAACCTCTTTGTCCCTATTCTTCCTTGCGTATTCCACAGAGTCCTCAATACTATAAACCACTTTGACTTCACCCTCGACGTTCGATAATGATCCTGTTGCTCCTGGAACCTTCATTAAATCACCAAATGTCGTAACAGTAATGCCTTCTCTAGCAAGCCTGAGCGCAATCTCTATCTCTTTTGTCGTGGTTACACAAACAGGGCATCCAGGACCTTCCCTGACTTCTATATTAAACTTCCTTAAATAGTCATCTATGCCATACCTGACAATCGTGTACTGATGTGTTCCACAGAAATGCATTATGAGTATTTCTTCTTTCACTTTACTTAGAGTATTCTCTATTTTTTTCATTACTTTAGGAGAGTACCTCTTTAAGTTATTAAACACATAATCACCTCGATATACATTATCGTGTAAGTATTAAATAAATTTGATTTTGTTTAACCTATTGGGCTGTTTAATAGATGGCAACAGACAAAAACATTTAAATAATTTCCACACGTAATCACTATTAGGATTGCCTCACAGGCAGTAAAAAGCGTAAATTTTGTTCCTACTGTCCTTCGCAATTTTTTAAATATTATTTAGGACTTATTTTAGTTATAATATAACAATCTCTGACATGTGGGGTCCTAAGCCCAAATGGGAGTATTGAGCCCTGAAGATGTAGGGAGTAATCATTCCCCTGAAATCCCTCCAATGAAGCCAGAGGAGGGAAGGTCCTCCGCTACGATAGTCTTGCGTGCTCCAAAAGTAATGGATAACCAGATGGGAGCTAAGTGACCTAAAGGGTGTTCACTATAAACAATAACTAATTTAGCTTCAGATCATTATGATTAATTATGGTGGGAGCTTCCGACCTCTGCTTTAGTTTCACACTATTATCATTAGAACTTTTGTTAGCAAGTGTCAGGAGGTAGTGTGATGAGCAAGCTCGCGAAGTACGCTGCCACATGGCTTGCTTCATATGCACTATACTTAGTGCTCACAGGAGGATCTGGAGGTATAGTGATTTGGAGTGCTCAAGAACTCATTGCTGGAGCAATCGTAGCATTGCTTGTATCATTGATCGCTACTCCAATATTTATACGTGGAGATCTCAGAATGCTTAATCCAAAAAGGTGGGTTCTTTTCTTAGCGTATGCATTTGGACCTTTCTTCTTAGCAATGGCAAAAGCAAACATAGATGTGGCATATAGAGTAATCACGGGAAAAATAAGACCTGGAATAGTCAAAGTGAAGCCTAACCTTAAGCATAACTTTGCAAAGACCTTATTGGCAAATAGCATAACACTTACTCCAGGAACATTCACGATAGATATCGATGATGAAGGGAACTTTTACATACACTGGCTTTATGTTCCAGAGGGCAAGGAGAGACCCAAACCAAAAGACGTTTATGGAGTCTTTGAGGATTGGGCAAGGAGGGTTGCGGATTGATGGAAGATGCATTTCTCTTGGCAGCAATCATTGTCAGTATCTATGGTCTAGTTGTCCTCTTGAGGTTATTCCTAGGACCCACCCCAGGTGATCGTGTAGTTGCAGTAGATACACTTAATACATTCGTAGTAGCAGTAATGCTCCTCCTAGGAGCAGCATTTAAGAGAACAATATATCTGGACATAGCAACAGTCTATGCGCTCCTCTCGTACATAGGAACACTATACATCGCAAGATATTTAGAGGGGGGATTTAAGAGATGACGCTAGGATTCCCTGAGATCCTAATATACATCTTCCTATCAATAAGTCTCATATTCAATGGTCTAGGAGCAATAGCTCTTCATAGATTTCCTGATGTGTACACAAGGCTTCATGGTGCAACAAAGACTACGACCTTTGGTACTATCTTCGCTGTGATAAGCGTGATCACATATGCCGCTTATATGGCTCACACTTATCCAGACCTAAGAGGTAAATACATTTCAATGGCACTTCACGCTGTGATCACTTTAATAGCTCTTATCATCACTAACCCAACAGGAGCACACGCTATAGCGCGAGGGCTTTACAGGGGAGGCTACAAGCCAGATTACATTGTTGTAGATTACTACGGCAAATCACTAAATAACAAAGAAGAGAACTCAGGAGGTGCTGATGAATGAATTTCATTGCCCTAAATGCGCTTTTACACTTCATCATTTTAATCCTTATAGCAATCAGCGCAATGGCTGCGTTGATATCAAAGGACTTACTCATGGGAGTGCTTGCACTTGCTGCTATGAGCTTACTGGTATCTCTTGAGTTCTATTTGCTTCATGCACCAGACGTTGCCATAGCTGAAGCTGCTGTTGGAGGAGGACTAACAACAGCACTTTTCGTTCTAGTGATAGCTAGGACGAAACGTTTTGAGGATGAGGTGGAAGCAAATGAAAGAAAATAGAAGAAGCCTAAAAATCTTTGGAATAGTTTTTATGACAATACTTACGCTAATAATGTTCCTTGCTTTTATGCCAGGGATAGGCGTTAGACCATTCGGTGAGATAAGCTACAGGTCTGTTCCAACAGATGATTATTACATAGAGCATGGTATTGAAGACGTAGGAGCATATAATATTGTCACAACGGTAGTCTTCGATTACAGAGGATATGATACCCTTGGAGAAGCTACTGTGTTGTTCACAGCCTTAACAGGAGCCGCTGCTTTGTTATTGGGAGGTAGGCACCATGGAGAGAAATGACATAGAAAAAGGGGGAATGTCTCTCATAGTAAGGACTATAGCATCAATATTGCTACCATTCATCCTCACGTTTGGAATTTACGTGGTCATACATGGACATCTAACACCTGGAGGAGGATTTCAGGGAGGCGTTGTGTTAGCATCTGCTGCTCTAGTAGTGCTTGTATCCTTTGGATATCGTCTCGCTGAGAACATGTACAAGAAGTACAAGACTCTGTATTCTCCACTAGAGGCCTTTGGAGGTATCCTTTTCATAACAGCAGCAGCCATAGGATTTTCAGTAGCATTCTTCTATAATTACCTTTGGACCTCTAGGACACTATTTGGGGGAACCCCAGGAACTCTCTGGTCAGGAGGTATGCTTCCAATAATGAACATCGCTGTAGGTCTTAAGGTAGCCACTGGCTTTGCGGGAGTTCTAGCTCTCTTCTTCATATACACATACCGTAAGAGCGAGGGGGAAAAGCCATGATACCGCCCTTGCAATATTTTATAGCATTGTTCCTTATAGTGGCAGGAATATGGACGATAATGCTCAAGAAAAACCTTATAAAGATCCTTATAGGCCTTAGTGTTGCAGACACAGGAGTGAACCTTCTTCTGATAACGCTTGCATATCGTAATGCCATTGGTGGTGCAATCCCCACAGCCCCAATATACACGGGATACGAAAAGGGCATGATAATGGTATCCCCGCTACCTCAAGCGTTGGTTCTCACTGCGATAGTCATAGGAGTTAGTGTGCTAGCACTTGCGTTGGCGATAACTCTCCAGATATATCGACACTATGGAACGCTAAATGTTGAAGAGATCAGGAGGTTGAGAGGGTGAGTGTGATAGAGCATACGCCTATACTCACAATAGTCATGCCGTTGACGTTTGCTTTCCTCATACCAATCTTAACTGCAGTAAAAAAGGAGTCCAAAATTCCTGAAGTATTGGCACTCATAGGATCACTCTGTTCACTTATCTTCAGTGTTATCGTTGCCTACGCGATATGGAGTGTAGGCAAACCTATAGTATATACTTTAGGCGCTGACGTACCAACCATTGTTTACAGAAACCAAGAGTTCCCCGTAAGAATACTGTTAGAAATAGATAGGCTATCAGCACTTCTTGGCGTCCTAGTGGCATTTGAGGTATTTATTGCCACAATATTCTCATGGGGATACATAAGGGATCACAAAAGGAAGGACAAGTACTATACTTTGATGCTACTGAGCCTTGTAGGCATGCTTGGGATCCTTTATACTGGCGACCTCTTTAACCTTTACGTGTTCCTTGAGATCTTAGCAATATCATCCTATGCTCTCGTGGCATTTGAGTACGAACATCCAGAAGCCCTCGAAGCAGCTATAAAATATCTCGTATTGGGGTCAATATCATCTACATTTATCTTAGTAGGTATAGCAATAATTTACGGTGAGTTTGACTCGCTTACGATGGCAATGGTCGCAAAGCTTATAGACGAATACGGTATGACAATTTCTCTTGTAATAGCTTACGCACTCTTCACCATGGGAGCTCTTCTGAAAGCAGGAGTTGCTCCAATGCACATGTGGCTCATAGATGCCCACCCCTCAGCACCTAGTCCCTTCTCAGCAGTATTATCTGGAGTTATCGTTAAGGTAGCAATATATATATTCCTCAGGATTACATTCAGCGTATTTGGACTTACAAACATTGATACGACAAGTGTGGGAATAATAATTGTGGGACTTGCAGCGATATCGCTTACAATAGCTCCTATCATGGCCACAGCTCAGAGGGACGTAAAGAGACTATTTGCTTACTCTACTGTGACAGAGCTTGGATACATAATGATGGGTATTGGAGTGTTCCTCTTAGCTCCTCTGAGCGTTCATGGATTCTTAGCCATAGAGGGCTCAGTGTTTCACATAATAAATCATGCTATATACAAGGGGCTTCTATTCCTTGTATCTGGGTCACTTATAGTAGCAATAGGCACTAGGGACTTAACTAAAATGAGTAACATAGCTAAGAAGATGCCATACACAACAATAGCGCTGATAATAGGGCTGTTCTCAATAATTGGTCTTCCACCACTTAACGGCTTTGCATCCAAG
>QMTT01000093.1 GCA_003663565.1 Thermoplasmata archaeon | reverse complement strand
TCAACCAAAGAGTGCTGAAAGACCAGCAAGAGCTTCTTCCTCTGAAGTTTCTTCTTTCTTTTCCTCCTCTTTCTTCTCTTCTTCCTCTTTCTTCTCCTCTTCAACACTTGCTTGAGCCTCTGCTGCTGGAGCTGCTACTGGTGCGGCTGCCATGAATGTCATTGCGTTCTTAATAGCATCCTCTATGTTAATGCCTTCAAGAGCAGATACTAAAGCTTTTACCCTTGCTTCATCTACATCTATACCTGCGCTCTCTAGAACCTTCTTCAAGCTCTCTTCAGTTATCTCCTTACCTGCAGAGTGGAGAAGCAAAGCAGCATATATGTACTCCATAGATTCTCACCTCCAAAGAGACAACCATCAACCAAAGAGTGCTGAAAGACCAGCAAGAGCTTCTTCCTCTGAAGTTTCTTCTTTCTTTTCCTCCTCTTTCTTCTCTTCTTCCTCTTTTCTCTCTTCGGATTCTTTTCGCTCTGTAGTAACTATTGCCTGTTGTGCGCTCATCGCGGATAATAGTTCTTTGGTCTTCTCATCGAGAACTTCCTGTGGTAGTTGTGATGCTAATGACAAGGCTATTCTGAACGCTTTCTGTAATATCAGTTCAACGACATCTGGCTCTGGATACATGGCCTCAAGTACCACTGCTACAGCGTCCCTGTAAGCTTACTGTATAAGAGGCACTATTGTCTCAGGTGTTGGCCATGCAATGGAGAGTGCTAGTGCAAACGCATTGCGTGATAAGTTCACGATATCGTTCCTTATCTGTTCCTCATCTATTCTGAGCTGCTCTGGTGCAAATACTATTCCATCCTCGTATATTGCCTTAACGTCAAATCCTAGCTTTATTGGTTTTATATCCAACTTCGTAAGCACTTCAGCAATATCTTTTGGTATCACTTCGCCCTTCTTCACAAGGGTTGTGTCCTTCTTCACCACGATCTTTCCACGTTCTACAGCTACAGGAAGACCAACTCTCTGAAGCTCTGAGAGTATAGGTCCTGGTCTAAAAGGTGTGTCTCCTGCGGGGACTATGATGTCCTCTGGAGCGATCTCACCGCCTCTGGCATATGCTGGCGTTTTTGAGGATTCTATGAACTTGAAGAGTTTAAAGGCATTCATATTATTTGCTCCGACAAGTGCAACTTCATCCTTCATGAAATCCTTTAGTCCAAGGATTCCTGGTCTATCGTTCTCAAGTTGCTCTAAGGCCTTTATTATAAGAGTCTTCTTTGTTACCTTTATGTTGACACCGTTTTCCTTGTAGAGTCTCCTGAGCTGTTGGAAGAAGTTCGCAGGAATCCTGTGAAATCCTATTATTCCTATGACCTTGTGAGAAAGTATGAAGTCCTTGATTCTTTTGACTTCTTCATATTTCCAAGGGGCTACCATTTTTACCACCCTTCTATCCTGACTGCTGGCCCCATTGTCGTCTTAACGTATACTGAAGCTATGTTTGACTTACCTCTCTCTAGCTTGTTCGTTAGCATCATAAGTACCGTCTCTATGTTCTCTGCTATGTGTTCTGGTAGCATGTCCTCCGTTCCTACCATACAATGCATCGTTGGCCTATCCTTTGACCTTAGTCTTGTACTTCTCTTCAAGGACTCTATAACAGGAATAGGATCTGCAGTTGGGGGTATAGGCCTAGGCATTTTTCCTCTTGGACCTAAAATAGGACCTAAGTACCTGCCTATTACAGGCATCAAAGTCGCATCTGCAACGAAAAAGTGGTGCTTTTTTGCGATCTTCTTTGCTTGTCTCTTGTTTTCTGCAAGTTTTTGTATCTCCGAAGGGTCTATTATTAGGTCTGCTACTCCCTGTGCTCTTGTTGCAAGCTCACCACCAGCTATCAGTGCTACCTTTGCTGGCTTGGATCCTCTGCCATGAGGGAGCTCAATTATCATGTCAATCCTGTTTGCTGGATTTCTTAGATCTACATCCCTGAGGTTTATTGCTAGATCTATGCTCTGAAGGAAGTTTCTCTTCTTGCTTTTTTCTAAGGCCTCCTTTACAGCTCTTAATATTGCGTCGTTTACCAAGTTCATCACCTCCCCGTAGTGCAACGGGCCCTTTTGGGCCCTCCTACGGGGTCTCAAACCCTCAAGGCTGGTACGTGAGTCGTTGAAAATGGAATAAGACGTTCACTCTAATTCATCCTAGTTTTTAAATTTAACTTAGCTTGACATTTGAGGACTAATATCATTCCTCAGGGATCTCTATTTCACCATTGTCTATCATCCTCTGGACTTCTCTAGGATCTTTCCCCATAACTGTTACTCCCATTGAAACACATGTTCCTAAAACTTCCTTCACAGCGCTCTTAAGTGTGTACGAGAGCATGTCCTTCTTCTTAATTTTTGCTATCTTTATAATCTGTTCTAGGCTTAAGTCTCCGATCTTCGTCCTTTTTGGATCTGATGATCCCTTTTCTGCACCAAGCTCCTTGAGTATGAGAGCTGATGTGGGTGGAGTTCCCACTTCGATCTCGAATTGCCTCGTTGCAACGTCTACTATTATTTTCACTGGAACTTTCATACCCTCGAACGCTTTTGTAGCCTCGTTTATAGCCTTTACAACCTGAGCAACGTTCACACCCAATGGGCCTAAGGCTGGTCCTAAGGGCGGTCCTGGTGTAGCTTTTCCACCTTCTACTAACACTTCAACAACCTGTTTTGGCATCTACGATCACCTCTCTTCCGTGCGTGTTTGATCAATTACTCTTACATAGTAGGACTTTATTGTGAACGGGAGTGGATAGTTGCTGTCCAATATTTCTATTGTAACCTCCCTCTTCTTTGGGTCAACTCTGGTCACGCGACCTTTAAGGCCTACGAGGGGCCCCCTTATGATCTCCACTATAGCCCCTACCTGAATCATCTCTGCCTTAGGCTTTCTCTTGAATATTTTCATCATTTCTTCAGCTGTTGTGCTCTGACTTCTCGGAAGTTTTGCATATCTGAGACCATACACAGCTTTTTCTACGTCTGTATATGACTGAGCCTCCACAAGGATATATCCAGGACGTTCTTCATGCACTAGGATTGAATATATTTTAGGATAATTTATACTTGTGACATTGCTTGTAAATCCTGAAAGCCTGTTGACAATGTTCTTTAGCTTTTCTTCAATTTCTCTAGTAGCAACTGATTCGAACACAGTTTTAACGTTCTCAATTAGCTCTGCAAGTGTTTCTGTATGTGTTTGAAGATTAGATCCTATGATCCGAAATTCATCTGCGATCTTTTCCCAAAGGTCTCCAGGTATTGGATCGTAGGATACTTTTATGAGATTTTCGGATGAATACTTAACGATCTTATCGTTGAGATCCTTGAACCTTGTGGATATATTCTTAAGGTCTTCCACAATACGCTCAAGTGATAACACGAGGTTTTGTAACCTTCTGCTTAGGATCTTCTCTAAGACTGATCCCTTTCCCTCGAGCTTAACCGACTTTATTTCTGAAATTACTTCCTCAAGATCTCTTATTATGTCATCAAGGACCTGCGATGAGACTATCTTTTTTATGCTTTCTCGTGCACTTAGTATCCTATTTAATATCCCTTTTGCGACATCATATTCCCTTCTTGTGTATGTTCTTACAGCGAACACTTTCGTTTTAGGAACTTTATTTTCACTCTCCATTATCCTCACCGTTCATTTTGTATGAGATCTTATGAGTTCTCCGCGATTATCAATACGATATTATGAGGAAGAAGATGCTAGGAAAATTACTAGGGGATTATAACTTATTAGCGTTGGAGATATTATTCTTATCTGCACCTCTTTTTCAGAGCAAGTTCTCACTGAAACGATACAATACCATAGCATGATCATATGGAGCTATAATCACAATAGTAAAACAATATTTAATATTAATGATCAAAGCCCTCATATCAAAAATGTTATTCTTTCTTGAGTATTTCCTCTCGAAACGTTTAAGTACTCCTCTCAGGTGTTTCTACCAGTGATAAGAGTACTCTAGCTATCATTTACGATCATCGTCAGGGGGATTTGATATTGCCAAAGCGCGTGTTAATTATAGACGGATATACAGATGAACCTTCAATGTTTGGAGTACCTCCTTACATATCTCCTTATGTTAGGTATATTTACGGAGCTGTCATAGACGCAGGAGGGGAAGTTAAGTACTACACCATTGATGAGCTGAGAAAGGTCAACCATGATCAGAAAAAGAAAATTCTTTCATGGGCAGACATCGTGGTAATCCATAGAAGTGTCATTGTTCCAGGAAAATACCTTGGAGGGTCACCGATAACGTTCAAAGAGGTAATCCAGATATCAGAACAGACTAGGGGAATCGTTATTTTAGGAGGTTCTGTTGCTTTATATGGATTTGGAGGAATAGGAGGCCATAGACCTATACCCCCTTCTGCTATAAAAGAACACGTCGATTACTTAGTGCCTGAAGATGTAGATGCTTTTGTTTATGATTTAATATCTCAAGGAAAGGCCTCTATAAGGCCTAGAACTAAGAATGAGTGGACCAGATGGGCGGTGCTTGGGTCATCGCTAGTTAAAGAGCACAATTGGTATCCCTACGTTATATGTGAAATTGAAACATACCAAGGATGTCATAGGTTCATAACAGGTGGTTGTTCATTCTGTATGGAACCTCTAAAAGCTTACAGAGTAAGGGACGAAAAGGACATAATTTCAGAAGTGGAGGCATTATACAAACACGGTGTTAAATATATTCGTATTGGAGGGCAATCATGCTTCTATTCATATAAGGCGATAGGCTTTGGGTACGAAGAGACTCCAAAGCCAAATGTAGATGCTATAAGGAGACTTCTTGTTGGCATAAACAATATCGGGAAGTTTAAGGTAATACATATAGACAATGGGAACCCAAATGTAATAGCAAACTGGCCAGAAGAGTCAAAAGAGATCACAAAACTATTAGTTAAATACGCTACTGACGGAAATGTCGTAGCCTTAGGGATGGAATCTGCGGATCCAAAGGTCATAAAAGCAAATAACCTAAATGCAACACCAGATGAAGTTCT
>QMTT01000092.1 GCA_003663565.1 Thermoplasmata archaeon | reverse complement strand
GACGAGAGGTATTATTATATGGCGTAATCTCTGCCAGTATGTGGCTCCATCCACTATTGCTGCCTCGATAAGATCTTCTGAAACTGACTGGAGCGCAGATGTTATTACGGTCATCATAAAGGGATATGCTAACCATACTTCTATCACGTTTAATGCGATGAAGCCCCATGTAAACTGATCAGTCCACCGTGGTGGATTAGTAACGCCAAAGTAGTTCGATAAAACTATGTTTACAGGTCCAAATACAGGATCAAACATGAACCTCCATATCGTTACGGAGAACAGGAGAGGTAATGCCCATGGTATTATCAAAAGTGCTCTGAACAAGGATTTTCCAATGACATACCTATTTGTATACAAAATACTAAGAAGAAGTCCTACCAGAACCTTTAGTGAGACGCTTGTGAGGACGAATATCCATGTCCAAATGAAAGCTCTCTTAAACGCTGGGTCAAAGAGGACTCGTCTATAATTATCGAGACCAACTATGGAAGGTGTTCCAATGGGGAAGTTTTTCAAGTTAGCATCCGTAAAGGAAATGAATATGGAATAAACTATGGGATATATATTAAACATGAGAAACGCTGCTAGTCCTGGTATGATGAAAACAATGGCGGCAATAGTTCGTGCTCTGAGTTTTTTCATCAAGTGGTCACCTCTAGTAGTGAGGTTCGTCACTTGAGTTAATTTCTCCCAATAAGCATGTTATAAGGTTAATCCTTACAAAAATTAAAAAATAAAAGAGCCCTTAGGAGCCAAGCTCCTGTAATATCTTCTGTTGGGCTTCTTTTAGTGCATCCTCTATGTTCATCTCGCCACTTACGATCTTCGTTATGGCAGTGTCTATTGGACTCCAAACACTCCCCATTTCTGGGCTCTTTGGCATCAATATGGCATAATTGAGTTGGTTCATGAACCCATAGATCACTGGGTCACTCTTTATGTCTGGATCTTCTATTAAGCTTTTTAGTACAGGGATATATCCAAGCTGTAATGCTAATGTCTTAGCCGTGTTCTCGTTTAGTGTCATCCATGAAAGGAACTCCCATATTGCATCCATCTTATCGTCTGGAACATTCGCTGTTACGTAGAATATCTTTATTCCAGCATATGGCCTTGGATAATACTCGTTTTCATTTTCAACGATCTTAGGAATTAGTGTCAACCCAAAGTTTATACCTGAGTCTCTTATCTGCTTTATACTCCATGGACCATTGATCAAGAATGGGGCCTTACCCTCAAGGAACAGTGCCATCTGTGAGTTGTAATCCCTTGTTTGAGCCATATACTTGAAGAATAGCTCATTGAAGAATAGCTCGTAGCCCTTTATTGTCTCTGGAAGATCTAGTCCAGGAGTCTTCGTAGCGTCATCGAAGTAGTATCCTCCAAACGCATGCGCCCAAGCTGAAAGGAAGTATGGGTCAATTGGGCTAGCAAGCCCATACATGTCGTTATCTGGATTGTAGAACTGAGAAGCCATCTGAACAAGTTCATCAAAGGTCTTAGGTGGTGTTGGAACGAGATCCTTGTTGTATATGAGTGTTACAGTCTCACCTGAAATAGGCATTCCATAGTAGTGGCCTTTATATTCTATTGCATTGCTTGCAATGTCTATGAACTTGTTAAGGATATCCTGTGTTATGTAATTGTCAATTGGCTTAAGCATATTGCCCTCTGCGAACTTTCCAATCCAGTCATGAGCCCAAATGAATAGATCTGGGCCTTGACCTGCAGGAATCGCTGCCTTAAGTGTTGTCTCAAGTGAGGCCTTTTGTTCGAGCACAACGTCTATGTTTGGATGCTCTGCCTCAAACTGTGCTATAAGATTCTCGAAAACCTGACGCTCAGATTCTTGAAGAGCGTGCCATATTACTATTGTTACTTTTTCTTGAGGAGTTGGGCTTGGTGATGGACTAGCTCCAGGCGATGGGGATGGTGATGGACTTGGGGTGGGTGTTTCCTCACCGCCTCCACCGACACAGCCTGAGAATACTGCAAGCGCAATTATTATAGAAAGTGTTATTGTGCCCAGTACCTTTAGCTTCATATTTCATCACTCCCAATGTTCATAAAGCAATATTATAAGATATTTTTTGGTAACTAACTTAGACAGAGATATATTAGGAACACTTTCTGTAATAGATACACGATACCATGTCGCTATTTATCTTATATCAATAAGTGCATACGATTTTGGATGAAGTGTTATAAGATTTTGTGTGGATCTAGAGACGTTCCTACTGAGCAGAATTTTACCTAAAATAGCTCTTTGAACAGGAGCTCCCGAGTAGTTAATTATTACTCTTATTTTATTTCCTTTATAGACTCTCACATAATCGAGAACGTCTTTTTTGAATCTTATTGGTATAAATATCCCTCTTCTGAGCTCTATTCTACTATTTCGAAGTCTTATGAGCGCTCTTGTAGTGTCTAATATGGTCTTATTCCAAGTATTTTTGTCCCAATTCATAGGTTCCCTCTGTTCCTCATCAGAAAGCTTTACATTTTTCAAACCAATTTCATCTCCGTAGAAAATAGAAGGTATACCAGTATATGTGTAAAGGAAGACTAAAGCACAAAGATATCTATCAACATCCCCGCTAAGGAGTCCGAGAAAGCGACTTACATCATGGTTATCCAGAAAGTTATACATGAGATGCTCGTAAGGCCCATAGTATACTCGTAATAGCATAAGCCTTTTCAGGAATTCTTCGCTGCTTATTCTTTTATATACAAAGTACTCGAGGATATACTTATAAAGCACATAGTTCATAAGGCCATTAAAACATTTGTGGATCCAAATCCTTCCATCGTCCATGACTTCTCCAAAGAGATAGTATTTGTCTAAAAGATCTCCAAGAACTTCTTCCCAAAATTCTGGGGGAATACCATGGGCTACATCCAATCGCCAGCCATGGATTTCATACTCATTGATCCAATAGTTGATTACATCTCTTACGAATGCCTTCACTTCTGGGTTCTCATGGTTTAACTTTGGCATAAGCCAAACGCCAAAGAATGTCTCATAAGGTAATGCTTTTTCAGACACAGTCCCATTTAAAGAATTTATACCTGAAGCCCTTTCTAGTAAGAACTTCCGTATCCTTTTGAGATCATATTCATTAGAATGTATCCGATACCAATGGAAGTATTTAGAGCTTTGTCCCTTAATAAGCGCCTCTTGGAAAAATGGATTAAAAAAGCTCGTATGATGAAAAACGCCATCAAGAAATATCTTAATGCCACTATCTTTTGCTTTTTTTAGTAGTCTAACAAAGGCTTCGTTTCCACCATATTTCCTTGCAACATTATAATAATCTTCTACATCATATGAATGGTATGTCCTAGACTCGAATATTGGCGTAAGATATAATGCTTTTACTCCAAGATCATTAATATGCTTTAATTTTTCTAATAGACAGTTTATATCCCCTCCAAGATGTCCAAGCTTATCAGGAAACTTCCTCTTAGGGCAAAACCTGTCAATCATTATCTGATAGAAATTAAGATCATACGCCCAATCTGGCGCTTTTAGAACCCCCATGAGATCATCGAAATCGATTGTAAATGGCCCATAGTGAATATTCCTTTGGGAAGTTTCTATATTGAAAGAATATTCTAACGTTCTCTTAAAAGGAATTAGTACTTCATAATAAGAGAACAGTTCGTCTTCTGTGATTAATTTCATCCTTATTTTTCCATTTTTGAGAATTATAAATGGATCTCCTCTAAGTTCTTTACTTATGCGCAGTCTCACATAAACTATTTTTTCGTCAATAGAAAACACGTAGAGTGGTGTGGTTCTATGATAAACAATGTCCTCCAAAGTACCATCTTGAAGTTTCACACTACACACATTCACCGTAGATGAGAAGTTGTATGCAATGTTTTCATATACTCTTTGGAAAGGATTTTCAGCATCTAGTTTGAAGCCTTCTGGAGTATAAAAGAGATAGTACCATATACCTTCAGGCAAGGGTATTCTTATGTAAAATCTATCCCTTGATTTGTGCATTCTGAAACTTCCGGGAAAGAATGCGTTGAAGTTTCCAACAGTATAAGCGTATTTCTCCCCAAGATACTGCTTTGAAAACTCAACAATGACTTTTCGTCCAAAGAATGGATCATCAACTACATCTTGGAGTTTATACACGAAAGACACCTAAAGAGCTCTAAGGGTTCATTAGATTATTGCTTCTTCTGTCTTCTTGTCAAATATATGTATTTTCGTCATGTCGAAGACTATGTCCATCTGCATTCCTTCTCTGACTTTTGATTCTCTAGAAAATTGTCCAACAAAATGCACTCTGCCAATAGTAAAATGCACTATGTTCACGTTTCCTAAAGGCTCAACGATATCTATTCTTCCTTTGACCATGTTTTCTCCAGGTATCTTCACTTGGGCAAAAAGGGCATCGTATATGTCCTCCGGTCTTATTCCAAATATTACTTCCTTGCCAACATAGTTCGAGGACCTTATGACTTCAGCCATGTCATCTGGCAACTTAAGCCTAAAATCTCCAAAGTCTATCCAAATATTATTGTCCTTTTCTACGAGAGTTGCATCCACAAAGTTCATCGGTGGTGATCCTATGAAGCCTGCAACAAACAGATTCTTCGGCTTATTGTAAACATCATCTGGTGATCCAACCTGTTGTAGTCTTCCATTGTTTAATATTGCTATTTTATCTCCCATTGTCATAGCTTCTACCTGATCGTGCGTCACATATATAGTTGTAACACCAAGGGTGCGTTGTAGTCTCTTAAGTTCACTCCTCATTCTCACACGGAGTTTTGCATCAAGATTGCTTAATGGCTCATCCATCAAGAAAACCTTTGGATGTCTAATTATAGCTCTTCCAAGGGCTACACGTTGTCTCTGACCTCCAGAAAGCTCTCTTGGTTTTCTATTAAGTAGATCGTCTATTCCTAGAAGCTCAGCAACTTCTTTTACTTTCTTTCTTATTTCATTCTCTGGAACTTTTCTTATCTTAAGTGGGAACGCTATGTTCTCGTACACTGTCATATGTGGG
>QMTT01000091.1 GCA_003663565.1 Thermoplasmata archaeon | reverse complement strand
TGAGAAATGTAGGCATATGTAACGATTCATTTAAGTATGTTTGCGGTTCACATTAATCCTGCCACTTATATAGAAATTAAAGGTTCATGCCATTATAATCGCCACTTATAAATATAATAGAGGTGAAATATGTTATTAAAGAAAGAACTAGAAAGATTTATGAATAAAGTAAATAAAAGGGAATCTGGTTGTTGGGAATGGACTGCAAATAAATCAAGAAAAGGAAATTTATCTTAAATATTTCACTAAGGAAGAGTAAAAGAGAAATAAAGAGATCCCTGTAGTTATTTCACCTTGCTTTTAAGCTCTTCTATGACCTCTCTGAGCGTCTCGAACATCTCTTTAATGTCTTCGTCCGTTATGTATCCCATATGTCCTATTCTGAACGTTATTTCCTTAAGTGGTCCATAACCCTGAGCAAGCTCAAATCCTCTTTCTCTCATTGCATAATATATGTCTGGACCACGCACTCCCTCAGGAGCTCTTACAGCAGTTATTGAAGGACTCTCATAACCCTTTTTGGCAACTATCTCTAAACCAAGTTCCCGGACGCCTTCTCTTATCCTTTTAGCTCTTTTCTCGTACATATCAAGCCATCCTTTCTTTCCTCCGTATTCCTTTTTTATCTTCTTTAACATGACGTTCAAAGCTATCATTTGCGGTATTGGTGGTGTGGATGGTGTTCCTTTCTTCTTTTCATGGTACTCCTTGTAGAGTAAGAGGTCGAAATACCACCCCCTATTTGGTATCTTCTTTGCGATCTCGAAAACTTCATCACTAAAAGCTCCTATTGCAAGACCTGGTGGAATCCCAAAGGCCTTTTGAGAGCTCGAAAACATGATATCTATTTGCCACTCATCGAACTTCAACTCTGCAGCACCTAAGGCGCTAACGGCATCTACAAAAACTAGTTTATCGTGCTCCTTAGCAACCTTTGCGAGCTCCTTCAATGGGTTAAGAACTCCAGTTGACGTCTCATTATATGTTATTGTCACCGCCTCAACATCAGGGTTCTTCTTCAGAGCTTCATCTAGGAGCTCTGGAGTTATAGGATCTCCAGGAGATACCTCCAATTTCACTGGAATTCTTCCATTACTCTCTACTACTTCGGCATATCTTGTTCCGAAAGCTCCTATGATCGTTACTAGAACTTTACCTCCTGGAGTTACACAGTTCCTAATAGAGGCTTCCATAATCCCAGTACCAGAGCTTGGGAAGAACATTACTGTCTGCTTTGTTTCTATAAACTCCATCATCCTCTTTGTAAGCTCTTCATGAAGTTCTTTATATTCCGGGCTTCTGTGACTGAACATCTGCGTACTCATGGCCTCTAAGACTTCTGGAAAGCATGCTACAGGTCCTGCAGTGAACAATTTCAATTGTTTCATATTACATCACCCTAAGTATAAGTCTCACTTGAATTACGAATGAACCTTACATGACCTAATTCATCAACTCACATAAGGATTATAACTATTGACAAAGTTGATCCAAGCTTCGCCCCTTAGGGCGGAGTAACATTTAAATATCGAACACCCTGAGTATCCTTAATACCCCCCATAGGCGAGTCCGCAAGGGGATAGGAGTAACGGGAGTAAGACCACTCCTCCAAGCCTACTCTCCTCCCTAAAGGCGGGAGGAGGTTAAATTTTCAGGTTCATTCTGTGGATCAATGATCAACTGAAAAGACAAGACACGTATAAAAACATCGGTAAAGACGAAAATATAATAAAAAAGAAGAATATCACTTTGGAATCCCTATTTTCTCAAAGAAATACGTAAGCCCTTTCATGAACTCTTCCTTGCTAATCATGCCCCTAGATGATTCTGTTTCAAAGATTCTTTCCGGTGGCATTAGATCCTGTCTCCTAACACCTTCTCTTATATTATATGCCCAGCGCATTCTAAATATCTCATGTCCTAGCCTCATCAAGTCCTCCTCATTTTCGAAGTTGTATCCTATGAGCTTTAGTGCCTTGAGAACTCTCTCTTTTGTGTATATTTTCCTGGCAAAGAGACACATCACCAGTGAGTTCGTTATACAACGCCATGCTTCTTCCTTAATTAGGTCATCAACTATCTTTTCCACGGGAGGACTTTCTCCTGACTTTAGTAATTTCTGATCATAAGAATATCCTGCATTGTCAAGATGTGAGTGTCGAGCTCCAATAAGATATCCCAAATGTGTTGCTAGGCCGTTATGATATCCAGGCATACCGTTTCCTCCAAAGATCAATGCGAACTCCCTTCCACCATATTCCTCAACAGCCCTATGTAATCCCTCTGCAAGGAGTGAATACAACTTGCCCTTTCTCTTCGATATAAGCTCAAGAGCCCTTATGTAATTGTCCACGTCACCCCAAGAGAACTTTATACCTAAAGCATCCTTTTCGGGTATTAGTCCTCTCTCAGAGGCTTCCGTAGCCCAAGCCAAAGCAACGCCTGCATACATAGCATCCAGCCCAAGTCTCTCAGAGGCTTCTATTATAGAAAGTACTCCCTCAGCTGAACCAACTCCAAGAAGCGATCCTAGAGCGAAAATGGGCTCATAGTCGTATGAAACGAACATTGTTTCATAATCATACCCTGGAAGGGGCTGCCTTAATATAGCGACATGTATACAACCTATAGGACATGAAAGACATGCTGACTTCTTTACTAGAAGTTTATCAGCAAAGTATTCTCCAGAAATCTTATCCGCATGCTCAAAGGTACTTTCCTTAAGGTTCCTCGTCGGAAGACCCCTTATGGCATTCAGAGGTAAAACATTCTGTGGTGTACCAAGGTCATGGTACTTTTTCATTGCATCAGTGTTTATTATTTCCTCATATATCTCCTTAAACAGCTTGTAGTATTCTCCCCTTAAGTTATTTGGTAATCTTCCTCTCATAAGTCCAGAAATCACTATTGCCTTAAGTTTTTTCGATCCCATGACAGCCCCCGTTCCAAGTCTCCCGAAATGTCTAAATGAGTCAACATTTATGTTTGCGTATCTAACTAGGTTCTCCCCTGCAGGTCCTATGCGTATGATGCTTCGAATACCAGCTCCTGGTTCAATCTCTCTGAGAACCCTTCCACAAGCCTGGGTCGACGTCCCCCAAAGAGCCCTTGCATCCTTTATTTTCACTTTATCTCCATGAATAGCTACATAAACGGGTGTCTCGGAAGCACCTCTGATCACTATGGCGCCATAACCAGCCCAAGCCATTGCAACTCCAAATCTTCCTCCAGCGTGGGATTCTCCAAGAGCATTGTTTAGCGGAGATTTGAACACAAGTACTGCTTTAGACATGACAGGAAAAAGTCCATTTAATGGTCCAGTGGCAAATATAAGTGGATTCTCCGGAGAGAATGGATCGACGCCTTTAGGAGCCTCTTCATGCAATAGTTTTATTGCTACCCCTATGCCTCCAATGTATTTCTCAAAGAGCTCCGGTCTCTCTTCAACCCAGTATCTCTTCTCTGAGAGGTCTATATAAAGGATCTTGGAAAGCATGAGCTCTGACATCGCTGATCACCTCACTCCACTGGTACCATCTGCAATATGTTATGAGGGCAGAAGTTCGTACATATGCCACATTGGATACAAACGACTGCCTTCTCAGTGAGAGGTGATATGTATATTGCTTTATAAGGACATGCTGAAACGCAGTTACCACATCCAATGCACTTTTTCTCATCGTAGAGTATCCCCCTAGGTTCTGCAGGCGTTAGAGCATCAGTGGGACATACCTTAGCACATGGAGGGTCAGGACAACTCCTGCAGACTACAACTGAAAACGTAGCTCCTTCAAGACCTCCAGTACTCTTAACCCTAACGGCAGAGACTTCTGGGGTTAGCATTCCAACTCTTATGTTGGAACAAGCCATAACGCACATTTCACAGCCTATACAGCGTTCCATATTCACAACTTTAAGGACTTTAACCCTTCTCTTCTCCATAAAATCACACCACGATACATAATAACAACATTCTATTATTAAAAGTGTATATTGTAATTTATAAAAATATTATAAACAGACAGAACAGAAAAAGATATCGTAAAATTTAGAAAAACTTTTATGAAGTTGTTCTTTTTAGAATACCTCATGTCCATTTCTTTTAAAGTTTCCAGCGAGGACAGAAGTACTCTCAGGAGAAAGATTCTAGATCTCGCAATACCTGCGATGATAGCCAACATATCATCGACTATACTTACCCTTGTTGATACAATGATGATAGGGCACCTTAGCACTATAAAGCTCTCTGCTGTTGGAGTAGCAAGCATGGCAACATGGATAGAATTCCCCTTCGCTATGGGAATTACTGTAGGAACCACTGCTATAGTAGCACGCCATATTGGCAGAGGAGAACTCGAGATGGCCAAGAAGGTGTGTGATCAAGGAGTGTACATGGGTTTCATTACGGGTCTAATATTGTTTTCTATACTTTTTATGGTTCATGATCCGTTCCTCAGATTGTTGGGAACTACAGAGCTCACGCATAAAGATGCTGTAAGGTACTTCGTTGTCTATATATCTTCTTATCCTGCACTTATGGCAAGCATGGCTTTATATGGAGGTCTTAGAGGAGCAGGAGACACAAAGACACCGATGTACCTAACAATAATGAGCAATGGATTGAATATATTTTTAGATTATTCACTTATATTTGGAAAATTTGGTTTCCCCAAACTGGATGTCTTAGGGGCTGCTATTGCAACCACATTCTCAATGTTGCTTGCTTTTGTGGTTGGGTTAATCCTCTATGATTCTGGAAAGCTCATCATCGGAGGAAAAATGATTCCAAGGCTAGACTATACTATTCAAAAGAGAATTCTGAAAGTTGGTATACCCGCAATGATAGAAAGATTCGTGAATAATGGTTTAATGATCGTATATAACTCTATGGTCGCGCATCTCGGAGAAATACAATATGCAGCTCATTATATTGGAGTTCGCATCGAGAGCATATCATATATGCCTGGCCTTGGATTTTCCGTAGCAGCGACAACCCTTGTTGGCCAAAACCTCGGTAGAAAAGACATTGAAAGTGCTGAAAAGGCTGCCCATGAAAGTGCAAAAATGGGAAT
>QMTT01000090.1 GCA_003663565.1 Thermoplasmata archaeon | reverse complement strand
TTCAAGCAATATTCATTATCAAGTTGACCATGATTTAAGTTTTGACTTTCCATGTAATTATGAATTTATGGATGTTACAACTACGTATTCGTTAACAAATCAATTTACAAATAATACATACGATAGTATTGCTTTTGATTTTACGATGGAAGCATTAGAGTTTTTTGTAGATGTTCCAAGTGTTACAATAATACCTCGAATTTGCGTGAATCTTTATAAGCCTTGTGGACCATGGTATTGTCCTATTTGTGATTGGTGTTATTGGAAAAGAGTATGTACTCCTGCGGTTGTATTTGGAGGCTTGAATTATTCTTTAGGTCCATTATTAGATGAATCATATAATATGTTTGATGTGAAAATTCCATGGCACAACGAAACATGGGAATTAGCAGGTTTCTCGACCTATCCGCAAACATCTTTCCGATTGAGAACAGCAGATTATTTCGTAGTAGTAAGTGATGGCTCTATAGCATGTCATGGAGGTACGGGAACTGCTACAGCAAATATAACTAATGGAACTCCTCCATATCGTTATGAATGGTCAAACGGACAAATATATTATTCTTCAAACACAACAGAAACGATGAATAACTTACCTGCTGGCACTCATTACCTTATTATAACCGATGCTAATGGATGTGTTTCATTCGATGAATTTGAAATGGGAGAGCCTACTCAAGCACTTGCCCTATCATCTACGGTTACGGATGTAGATTGTTTTGGAAACACTACAGGTGAAATAGATATTACTGTTACAGGAGGAACTCTTCCATATACATATTTATGGTCTGAAGGTTCTTCTTCCGAAGATATTACAGGACTCAGTGCAGGAAACTATTTAGTTACTGTTACCGACAATAACTCGTGTCAAATATTTGATAGTTTTGACATTATAGAACCTGATCAGATAATAATAACTTATACTACAGGAGATGTATTCTGTTTTGGTAGCGATGAAGGATTAATAGACATTGATGTTAATGGTGGAATATTACCTTATTCTTATGCTTGGTCTAATGGGTCTACTACTCAAGACATTGCTCAATTAGTTGCAGGGACATATATTGTTACCGTTTCTGATGACAATGGATGTACTGAAACAGAAACTATTGATATTTACGAACCACTAGCTCCATTATCACTTATGGAAACTCATATTAATGTAGATTGTTTCGGAAGTAATACAGGAAGCATTGATATTATTACTGCTGGTGGAACATCTCCATATTCTTATCAATGGTCTGATGTTAACTACAATCAATTAATTGTTACCACCGAAGATATTTCAATGTTAACAGCTGGAACTTATCATTTATTAGTTACAGACGATAACGGATGTCAAGATACTATTGATATTACCATTTCTCAGCCTGACGATATTCAGATGACTTATTCTGTTGATGATGTCTTATGTTATGGCGGAAACGATGGACAAATTGATATGAGTGTAACAGGCGGCACACCGAATTATACATACTTATGGTCAACAGGAGCAACTTCTGAAGATTTAAGTGGATTGTTTGCTGGCACTTATTATATTACCGTTACCGATAATAATTCTTGTGTTAAAGTTGATAGCGTTGAGGTAAGTCAACCACAAGAAGCTTTATCTGCAATTGTAAATGTTGATGACGTTTTATGTTATGGTGACAGTACTGGGAATATTGATTTAGATGTTTCTGGTGGTAGTTTCCCTTATAGTTATTTATGGTCTAACGGAAGCACAAATCAAGATATTGATCATCTTCCAGCGGGTGTATATACCGTAACGGTTACTGATGATAACGGATGTTTAGCGTATTCTGGAGCTGTGATTAATCAGCCAGATACAGCGCTCTATTTTACATATACTGTTGATGATGTAAGTTGTGCTTCATATCATGACGGAGGAGTATCCTTAAATATTATGGGAGGAACAGCACCTTACTATTTAACATGGGATGATACATCATATGTTATAAATAATAATTTTGAAAATATCACCAATCTTGGTTCAGGAGTATATAATGTTATTATAACAGATTATAATAATTGTAGTGTTAATCAAACGATAATTGTTAATCAACCAGATTCATTATTAATCTCGTATAGTGCGGGTATTGTATCTTGTTATGATGGTAATAATGGTAATATAGACATTACTATTGTTGGCGGAACATTACCATATCAATATTTATGGTCAAATGGAGCAACAACAGAAGATATAGGAATGCTAAATACAGGAACATATACTGTTGAGGTTACAGATAGCAATGGATGTGTTTCTACAGAAGATATATTTGTAGGACAATTCCCTGAAATCATTGTTGATTATTATATTACACCACTCTCTTGTAAAGATCAAGAAGATGCTGCAATAGATCTAACAGTGATAGGCGGAACAGATAATTATATATTTAATTGGTCTAACGGAGAATTTGCTGAAGATATTCTTAATCTAGCATCAGGTTATTATAGCGTAAATATAACGGATGATAATGGATGTATAAAAACAATAGATTTCTTTATCGATCAAAGTTTTGAACCATGTTTAAATATCCCTTCTTCATTCACTCCTAATGGAGATGGAACGAATGATGTTTGGGTATTACAAAACATAGATAGATATCCTAATTGCGAAGTAATAATATTTAGTAGGTGGGGCAAAAAAGTATTTGAATCAAATGGATATTCAGATCCTTGGGATGGCTCATATAATGGAGGTCAAGTGCCTTCCGAAACATATTATTATATTATTGATTTAAACAATGGCGATGAGCCATATAATGGAACACTAACTATAGTTAGATAATAAAGACAGAAGAACAAATGAAAAAAACCGTAGGAATAATACTTTTATGTATGATAGCAACAATGCAATTGTTTGCTATTAATACAGCGACTTCTGACATTGGTGATGGAAATTCTAATCCTCCATGCCATACCGTTCAGATTACAGGAACAAATGTTGATTGTTTTGGAAACAGTAATGGAAGTGCAATTCGAGTAATATCTGGAGGAATAGGACCATTTGTGACATCTTGGTCAACAGGTGCTAGTGGAAATTCCATTTCAGGATTAACAGCAGGGTTTTATAATGTACAAGTGATAGACCAATCAACAGGATGTTCTGCCTTTGATATTGTTGAAATAACACAACCAGATTTACTAACAACAAGCATTAGCTCTGTAAATGTGAATTGTTTTGGACAAAACACAGGAAGCATTGATTTAAGTGTTTCTGGTGGAACACCAGGCTATTCTTACTCATGGTCTAATTCATCTTCAGCACAGGATATTAATTCATTAGTAGCAGGATATTATTATGTAACACTTACTGATAATAATGGATGTATTGCTAATGATTCTGTCGAGATAACTCAGCCAAACACGGCATTAAATTCTAGCTATCAGTCATATGATATTTCATGTAATGGATTAACCGATGGCGAAATTGATATAACAGCTTGGGGAGGATCTCCACCATACAATTACACATGGAGTAACGGCGCATTTACAGAAGATGTTAATGGATTAAGTTTTGGTAGCTATTCAGTTACTATCACTGATGATAAATCTTGTACTTCTGTTCAATCAGCAATTATTCAAGAACCTACATTGTTATTTAATACATCTGCAGTTGTTGATGCTAATTGTTTTGGGTCAACTGATGGCAGCGTTGATGTTTCCGTATTTGGAGGAGTGCCACCTTACACTTTTCAGTGGGAAAACTCATCTTATCAGTTAAGTTATAATAGCGAAGATTTAATAAATTTCGGAGCAGATCAGTATGTTATTACCATTCGTGATTCAAACCTATGTTTAATAACAGACACTTTTGTAATAGGTTCCCCAACAGAAATAATCTTAAGCTTCCAAACCATTGATGTAAGCTCTAATGGTGGTGTGGACGGCGCAATAAATTTAACCGTTACAGGAGGAGTTCCTTTATATTCATACTTATGGTCTAACGGAGCAACTACACAAGACCTAACAGGAATACCATCAGGAATATATACTGTTACCGTTACTGATAATCAGAGTTGTTATAAAATTGACAGCGTTGAAATATACGAACCATTATTAGCTTTAGGATATCAGGTGGTAACAAAAGATGTTACATGCCATGGTGGAGGAGACGGAGAGATTTATTTATTTGCACAAGGAGGCGTTTCTCCTTATGAATATGATTGGTCTTCAATCGACACGGTTTCCATTATCACAAACCTTGTTGCAGGTAATTACATATTCACCATAACCGATGCTAATAATATTGAACTAATTGATACAATAGAAATAACACAACCAGATCAAATCGCTTTTTCTTATACTTATGACGATGTTAGTTGCTATGGCTTTGCAGATGGCCAAGTTGACCTTACTGTCACAGGCGGAACAAGTCCATACAGCTTTGAATGGTTTAATTCAGACTATGTATTAGCAGCCTTAACAGAAGATGTATTATATATGAAAGCAGACACGTATATGGTAGTTGTTACCGATACTTTTGGATGTTCTAGCTCTTGCATGGTTATTATTTCTCAACCAGAAGAAATGCAAGCAAATATATCATCCGATGATGTTGAATGTTTTGGCGGCAACACAGGTAATATTGATTTAGAAGTTATAGGCGGCACACTACCATACCTCTATTTATGGTCAAATGGAGCCACCACACAAGACTTAAGCAATGTTCCCGCAGGAACTTATACTGTTACTGTCACCGACGCTGAAGGATGCTTTATTATAGAATCCGTAAGCATACAAGAATCCATACCAATAGAAGTCGTATATGACGTACAAGACGTTTCTTGTATTGATAATCACGATGGTAGAATTCTTGCATATCCATCAGGTGGCACAGGAACATTCGACTATCTTTGGTCAACAGGGGAGATTACAGACCAAATTGTAGATTTAGACCAAGGAACATATTTTATTACAATAACAGATATTTATGGTTGTACCTATTCCGATAGTGTATATGTAGATAAAGACATGCAAGAATGTATTAATATTCCATCAGCTTTCACTCCTAACGGAGATGCATACAACGATAAGTGGATAATAAATAACATTGGCTTATATCCAAATTGCAGTGTTAAAGT
>QMTT01000089.1 GCA_003663565.1 Thermoplasmata archaeon | reverse complement strand
TATTCGAGGGAGGTGAATGGAAGACTCCATCGCTGGAGTTTCAGGAGACTCCAAGCAATAATTGAGTACAAGGCCAAGCTAAAGGGTATTAGGGTTGTTTTCGTTGATCTCGCTCAAACATCCTCCCTGTGCCCGATATGTGGGGTAAGACTAAGCCCGAATGGGCACAGGGTCTTAAAATGCAAGAATTGTGGGTTTAGCGCGGATAGGGACGTAATTGGAAGTTGGAATATCCGCTTGAAAGCCCTGAGGATGTGGGGCTCGCATACTCCCGAAAGCCAGCCAATGAAGGCCCACGCTGGAGGCTGGAAGGTCAGCCGCAACGAGATTTACGAACTCTGCAAAAGTTGCGGCTAATCAGAACGGACTTTGAGAACCTAAATCAGACGGGATTCTCTGAGTATTTATGGAAGATGCATGAGCTTTGTGAGCATATGATGAGTGTAGAAACTCTAATTGAACTCATCTTTTTTGTATATTTCTTTTTAGACGCGTTTCCTCGGTTTTCTAGAACGTATGAATACGTATGCAACTAGAGAATATTAAGGTCTAATTAGTAGATTTTCCTCCGTAATGTATTAGAGGCTATTCGTAGTTTTATTGTTAAAAGACTTGAAACCTATGTGCGATGATGAAATGTGGGCTTCTGATGTAAATGATGAGATTACCCCTAACTGAGCGTTAATTAAAAATTGCACTACTTAGTGATTTCCTTCGTGTCAGCACTCCCGTGAGGGAGACATATGGATCTCTGCAAAAAGAAAGTATTCATTTTTGATATGGATGGCGTACTTATAGATTCAAACAAGATAAAAGCTCGGAGCTTTGCCCTTGCATTAAGAAGATTTGGTGTAAATATTAAGGAGGAAGAAATCCTCAAGTATATGGGAATGTCCAGGTGGGAGATTGCGAAGGCGATTATTCGAGATTATAATCTTAAAATCTCAGTTGAAGAACTCGTTAAAGTGAGAATGGAAATACTAGAAGATCTAAGAAAAAACATAAAACCATTTCCATGTGTTAAGGATCTTTTGAATTTACTGAAGAGTCTTGGAAAAACTCTTGTTTTAGCTACGTCTTCTGATAGGGCGTCTGTTCTAAGAGAGCTTAGAGACCTTTTAGACATATTTGACAAGGTAATGACTTCAGATGAGGTCTCTAAATCGAAACCTGATCCTGAGATCTACATAAAAGCGTCTCAGGATTTTAAAAAGGAGTTATGTGTGGTAATAGAGGATTCCCCTCATGGAATACTCGCTGCTAAAAGGGCTGGTCTTTACTGTATTGCTGTGGCAAATGGATATAGGGATCCTAGTACTCTTATGAAGGCAGGTGCTGATCTTGTTTTGGAGGACATATGCTCCCTATACTGGGAAATCGTGAGGAGGTGTTCCCAAGTTGATACCGATATTTGATCTCCATTCGGATATATTAATAGATGTAGCCAAGACCTACAGAAAGGCTTCGAAGGATGGAAGGCCTCTTGGAGAGTGGCAGAGCATAATGAGATCTGGGAATGTGTTTGGGAGGGTCCTATCCATATGGATAGAGGATGTATACAAACCAGGAAACACCCTTAAGAGAGCTTTGGATTTAATATCAATAGCAAGGAGGGAAATTAATTCTATTGAAAATGCAATACTTGTTACGGAAAAAGAGGACTTAGAAGGATTTGGCTCTAATGATAAATTCTATTACATACTGGCTCTAGAAGGTGCAGATCCATTATATGATGATATCCTTCTTTTGGACATCTTTTATGAGTTGGGGGTTAGAATTATAACGCTCACATGGAGTACAAGAAATTTTGTTGCTGATGGTGTATTTGAGTCAAGAACCAAAGGAGGTCTAACGAATTTTGGTTTGGAGCTACTTAATCATATGGAAAGCTTAAAAATGATAGCTGATCTTTCTCACATAAGTGATTCAGGTTTTTGGGACGTAATGGAAAACTATGATGGGCCAGTAATGGCGTCACATTCTAACTCTAGAACAGTGAATGACCACTTAAGGAATCTTACTGATGAGCAGGCTCAGGCTATAGCTGAAAAAGGAGGAATAATAGGACTTAATGCAATACCGAGTTTTGTAGGATTAAATAGGGATCTAGAGTCTTTTATGAGGCATCTAGAGCACCTCGTAGATCTGGTGGGTATAGACCATATTGCGTTTGGATTTGACTTCGTGTATTATTTGTATGAGGATTATCAGGGAGTTAAGGGTCTTTCTAGTGAACGTGACTTGCCGAAACTTGTTGAAAGACTTATGGAAAATTATTCATTAGATGATGTAAAGAAGATCTGTTGGATGAATGCCGTTAACTTTCTTAGGGAAGTGCTATAAACTCAGGGTGTCCAAGCCCTATGGAGAGACCATATGTAATAATTAACTGTGCTATGTCTGTTGATGGAAAGATAGCACTGAAGACCAGGAAACAAACGAGGATTTCCTCTGATGAAGACCTAAAAAGAGTGCATGAACTCAGAGAGAGTGCTGACGCAGTACTTGTTGGTATAGGAACTGTGTTATCCGATGATCCCGGGCTGAAAGTCAAGGAGGAATATCTTGGAAGGCCGCCGAAGAGACAACCAATAAGAGTAGTCCTTGATGCAAAGTTCAGAATCCCCGAGACTGCAAAACTCTTAGATGGCTCAGCAAAAACCATAATATTCGTTGCTAAAGGGCTTGAATCCTTTAGAAAAGTAACAAATGCTGAGGTAATAGGAGTCAGTGAGGAAAGGGATGGAATATTAAACCTAAGGGAGGTGCTAAGGGTTCTTAAAGAGAAAGGAGTGCAAAAACTCTTGGTTGAGGGTGGCGGAACAGTAATCTGGGAGTTTATCAGGGAGGGACTTTTCGACGACCTTTACGTGTACATAGGGAGCATGGTTATTGGAGGTAGGGATTCCCCTACAATGGCAGAGGGCGAAGGCGCAAGTAATTACAATGAAATTATAAGGTTAAAGCTCATTGATGTTCGAAGATTAGGAGATGGGGTATTATTACACTATAAGAAAATTGGTGATAACAAATGACGAAAAAGGAGATCTTAAGTAGGCCAAGGGGTACAAGGGACTTTAATCAGAGGGAAATGGCATTAAGAAGGGTCGTAGAGGGAATATTCAGGGAAGTGTTTGAAACTTACGGTTTTGGAGAAATCATGACACCTACATTTGAACGTGCAGAGCTTTTCATAAGGAAGTCTGGAGAGCATGTACTTGAAGAGATGTACTTCTTCAAGGACAAATCCGGTAGAAAGCTTGTTCTCAGGCCGGAACTTACTTTGCCAACTATGAGATTTTATTACTCAGAGCTTAAGATGTTACAGAAGCCTGTCAAAGTTTACTATATTGGTAATGTGTTTCGATACGAGGAGCCTCAAAAAGGAAGATATAGGGAGTTCTGGCAAATAGGGTGTGAAATCATAGAAGGAGACGAAAGAAGGACATTGATAGAAGGTTTAGATATAGTGAGAGAAATTCTAGAGCGCTTAGGGATACTTGAGATGTGTGATATAAGGCTTGGAAATATATCCATTGTCAGAAAAGTACTCAAACTCATTGGAATTCACGAGGACAAAACTATAATTAGAGCTCTTGATAAAGATGATCTAGAGACGCTAAGAAAGAAAACAACAAGCGAGCAATTGACTATCATTGAGATGCTGATAAGATCTGATACAAAAGGATTGAAATCAAAACTGCCAGAGATTGCTAGAGACATCGAGGAATATGAGAATATTCTAAAGGAGCTCACAGACCTCGATATACCAGTCAAGCCAGACCTTGGAATAGCGAGAGGTTGGGATTATTACGAGAGCTATGTGTTCGAGGTTGATGCTCCATGGCTTGGTGCTGAGAAGCAGATCTGCGGTGGAGGATTTTATGATCTCTCTGACGTCTTTGAGGAGGAAAGGATAACAACATTTGGATTTGCATTTGGTCTGGACAGGCTTATTGATGCATTAAAGGACGTTGGAAAGATTCCAGAAATTCCTAAGAGGAAGACTGTGTATGTTGTTTCGATGTCAGATAGAGCCTTTAACATTGCAGTAAAGATAACCAGGAACATTCGAAAACACAAAATCACATGTAATCTAGACACAAGAAAGAGAAATATGAGAAGAGCTCTTGAGTATGCCCTTGAGAACTCATATGATATAATGATCATACTGGGAGATAAAGAGCTTGAGAAAGGTGTTGCTTCCGTTAAAGACCTTAGGAGAAATAAACAAGTAGAGGTGCCAATTGATGGTGTTGAAAAACACATTATACGGTTCTTAAGGGGTGAATTAGATGCAGATAATGACTGCAATTAGTTCTCCAATACTTACGTATAGAATATCTAAAGAGCTTAACCTAGAAATTCTTCCTGTGGAGAGGAAGAAATTCCCTGACGGTGAGATATACATAAGACTTCTAGAGAAGCCAGATGATGAGGTGGTTCTTGTTCAGAACACGTATCCAAACGATGGTCTAGTAGCTGCACTTTTAGCGATGCAGGCACTTAAGAGTGAGGGTGCTAAGGAGATAACGCTTGTAATACCATACTTTGGGTATGGAAGACAAGACAAGAAGTTCCTGGAAGGAGAACCCGTGAGTGCTGAAGCAATTGCAAAGGCTCTCAGTAGATATGCAGATAAGGTCGTCCTAGTGGATCCTCATAAGGACTACATAGCCGATTTCTTCGATGTAGAAGCTAAGGTAGTGCATGCATACGAAGCGCTTGTGGAGATGTTGTATAGGGTAGACGTTGATATAGTCCTAGCGCCAGACGTTGGAGCTCTTGAAAGGGCAAAAAACGTCGCAAAATCTCTTGGGGTTGACTGGGACTATCTTGAGAAGACTAGAATATCAGGTGAAGAAGTTGAAATAAAGCCCAAGGACATGGACGTTGAGGACAAGAACGTAGCACTTGTCGATGACATAATATCGACAGGAGGAACCCTAATAGAAGCCTCGAAAGCCTTAAAAGCCCAAGGCGCAAAAAGCGTAGTGGCAGCATGCGTGCATGGATTGTTCACGAAGTTTGCCATACACAAGATTTTGGAGTCTCCTATAGATGATGTTGGGGTTACAGACACCATAGAAGGTCCTCTAAGCGTCGCGAGTG
>QMTT01000088.1 GCA_003663565.1 Thermoplasmata archaeon | reverse complement strand
TCCAGCCTCTTTTAGTATCTTAACTCCCCGTTCAGAAATCTCATCATTTATAAGTACCCTGAAGTCTCTCACGACTTTACACCTCCAAATCTGAAGTAAATTAAACGTACAGGGTAGAACTGCTCGTAATACAATTTATTAGGCTATTTACAACAACATCTTAAGTCAGATATATGTATTACTATTTAAATTAAGTGCTGCTTAATATGAAGGTCGGGTGAGAATGTTGTCGAAGGGTTATGTGCACGTCTACACTGGAGATGGGAAAGGAAAAACTACTGCAGCGTTTGGCCTAGCGATGAGAGCCGCTGGTCATGGACTTAAAGTGGCCGTAGTACAGTTTATGAAAGGCATAGAATATGGTGAGATAAAGTCCGCAAGGAAGCTAGGTATAGAGGTGTATCAATTTGGAACGAAGGAGTTCGTGGATCCCAAAGAACCAAGGGATATTGACGTAAAACTTGCAAAGGAAGCTCTAGAGAAGGCTAAAGAACTTATATTTTCTGGAAATTATGACCTAGTGATATTGGATGAAGTGAATGTTGCAATGAGTTTTGGTCTTGTCGACGTAAAGGATGTGTTAAATATTATAGAAAATAAACCAGAAAACGTAGAAATAGTTCTCACAGGAAGATATGCTCCAGAGGAAATCATAAAAAAATCAGATCTTGTTACTGAGATGAGGGAGGTAAAACACTACTTTATGAAGGGAGTAATTGCCAGAAAAGGTATCGAGTTCTGAAAATGGGGGTAAAGAGGTTGATAACGGTCATAGTCGGTGGTTTCTTTGGAGATGAGGGCAAGGGAAAAGTCGCTGCTTACATAGGTATTAAAGAGAACTACACTCTTGCTATAAGAACAGGTGCCATAAACGCAGGCCATACAGTTTTTTACAACGGGAGAGAATATAAGTTTAGAGCACTGCCATGTGCTTCTCTTAAAAAAGATGTTGAGGTACTTATTGCTCCAGGGGCAC
Source organism: Thermoplasmata archaeon (assembly GCA_003663565.1). The sequence goes on along the minus strand of QMTT01000088.1, from coordinate 4,152 downwards.
TCATAAGGCTTGACGTGTTTTTCAAGGAGATAGAAATGATAGGGAGACATAGTGGAATATATGTAGACAAGAATACTGGAATAATAACAGAAGAACATGTTAGACGCGAGGAAGCAGACGAAAACCTTACAAAGCGCATTGGGTCAACAAAGCAGGGAGTAGGTGCTGCAATGGCAGATAGGGTTCTAAGAAGACTAAAGCTGGCTAGCGAATATGAAGAGCTTAAGGAGTTCATAGTAGATGGGCTTGAAATAATAGAGAAACACATGAGCTCAGGTAAGATTTTAATCGAGGGAACTCAAGGTACATTCCTTTCATTATACCACGGCACGTATCCCTACGTGACCTCCAGGGACGTAACTGCCTCAGGCATACTCAGTGAAGCAGGTATTGGTCCAAAGTACGTAGACGAAATAGTTCTCGTGTTTAAAGCCTTCGTTACTAGAGTAGGTGCAGGGCCTCTTGAAGGAGAGCTGCCACCTAAAGAAGCCAAAAGGATGGGAATTGTGGAATATGGTACCGTCACTGGAAGGCCTCGAAGAGTTGCCCCATTTAATTTCAATTATGCAAGGAGAGCAATAAAGCTAAACAGTCCGACAGTCCTTGCAATAACGAAGATCGATGCGCTTTATAAGGAGGCCTATGGGGTGAAACGTTGGGAGGATCTACCAAAGGAGGCAAGAGAATTCATAGAGAACATTGAGGATGAGCTTAAGGTTCCTGTAAAATATATAGGAACAGGCCCTGAGATGGATCACATGGTGGTAAGGGAGCTATGAGAGTATATATTGGAGTAGACGATACTGATTCTCGCATGGGAATGTGTACAACATATATTGCAGTTGAAATCATCAGACGCTTGATGAAGTTAAGATTTAACCCTGTTTTATATCCAAGACTCGTGAGATTAAATCCAAATATTCCCTGGAAAACCAGGGGAAATGGCGCTGTTTCTCTTATTATGGCCAAAAAAAGTACTGAAAGGGAAGTCATTGGGGAAATAGAGGGTAAGCCTATCTACACAACTGATGAATATATTGAACACACAGACGAGGACTTAATGGAAATATTTTACATAGTATGTGATATTGTTGACGAGTTCTATGTCAGTACAGATGAAAACACAAATCCTGGAGTTGTGGTATCTAATACTAAGCCTCCTGTCGATTTTTACTGGAAATGTGTCAGGGATATTGTGTGCTTAGATGACGTAACAAGATGGCTTGAGAACCACAAAGGCGTTCTATATAAAGGATGGGGGAACAGGCGTGGTCTTATAGGAGCTCTAGCAGCAATCTCATGGGCACCGGGGGACAAGACCTATGAGCTTTTAACATATAAAAAGAGAGAAGACTGGTTAAAGAGGCCTTCCTATGATAAATCAAGTGTGATGGCTCTCGACAAGCTTCTGAAATGCACTTTTGACAATTATGATTACGTTGAGGATTGTGCATGCATATTTCCAAGGGCTCTAACGCCAATCCTTTACGGTGTGCGTGGAGATAATCCTAAAGAGCTCAGGAAGGCCTTAGAGGTTGTAAAAACAGACATGAAATTACACGCGTGGCTCATATTTGAAACAAATCAGGGAACAGATGACCACATAATCGAGGTAAAAGTGAAGGATATAAAACCCAGGACGAGCGTTCTTGTGAAGGGTGTAATTAAGGAGGGTCCTAAGATTATAAAGGGAGGTCATGTTCTCTTTAAGCTTTCAGATGGAACGGGAGACGTATGGTGTGCCGCTTATGAACCTACAAAGGGTTTCCGAAAGATAATACTTCAACTTATACCCGGAGATAAGGTTAAAGTTTGGGGGAGTGTTAAGGAGTATCCAAATACTATAAATATAGAGAAAATCGAGATAATGGAAGTACAGCCGTGTATAATAAAACGTCCACCTAAGTGCCCAAAATGCGGAAAGAGAATGAAGAGTGCAGGAAAAAATAAAGGATTTAAGTGTAAGAACTGTGGAACAAGACTTCCAGAGGATAGTGCTATTTTAGAGACAATTTCAAGGAATATTAAACCGGGATTATATGAAGTACCTCCCGTAGCAAGAAGGCATTTATCAAAGCCTATAAAGAGGATTAGATCGAGGGAAAAAGGAATATGTTGATGGAAGATCCAAAAGGGTTTGTAATAGGTATTGTGTTGATAGGAATAATGGCAATCTTGATGTATTTTACAAAAGCTCTTACCTTAGACGGGATTGTGGCATCAATAGTAATGGGTCTAGCGATACTAATCTTGTCAAATCTTATAGGGTTCCTTACGCTCCTACTATTCTTAATCCTTGGAACTCTTGCCACTTTTGTTGGAAAAAGCAGAAAGAAATCATTAGAGCACTTAGATGCTAAGGATCTTTTTGGTCGCTCTGCGTACAATGTCATGTCTAATGGGATTGTCGCAGTTATAATATCTTCGCTTTATCTCCTTGAAGTAGAAAGGCGTCTCGTGGATATAGCATACTTAGCGTCGATATCAGCAGTACTCGCAGACACTTTAGGAAGTGAGATCGGCGTACTATCCGACAAGGTTTATTTGGTCACAAATTTTAAGAGAGTTCCTCCAGGGACAAATGGTGGAATAAGCGTTCTTGGCACGATAGCGACCTTTTTAGGATCATTTGCTATTGGTCTTATGGCATTGTTATATGGATTTCATTCAATATGTGTTCTTTTGATCACGTTTTCGGGATTCGCAGGAGCGTTCATAGATTCACTACTTGGAGCGACTTTAGAGGCAAAAGGACTCCTAGATAAGGGCGGTGTGAACATATTGTGTAGCGCTAGTGCTGCTGGCATAGCGGTCATGCTTTTCATAATTCTTTTTTAATGATCTTTGCACCACAGTTTCTTGGATTACAGAGTATTACATCCGCTGAAATATTGGAATTCTTTAAATATGCGTTTATTTTTCTGCATGCAGTTAAAGCAGAACTTTTATCCTTAAAAAAGGCATATATTGTAGGTCCCCAACTACTTTGCCCAATTCCTCTTCCACCAACATCCTTTAGGGCATCTGCGACATCTTCTCCATATTTTGAGAGAAATCTTCCTCCTTGTACTGTTCCATAGTATTTTCCTATGCTTTCATCAAGTTTCTCTAAAGAGTACGTGAACATGTCAAAGTCTTCTCGAAGGATTCCTGGAATGACTCCCAAAAACACGTATTTCAAAAGTTCACACCTTAGTTCGTCATTTGGCTCTTGAGGAATCATATAGTTTTCTTCTATTTCTTCACTAAGTCCTCTATCTTCACGAGGGATTACTAGGAGAACCTTCCACCTTTTGGGAAAGCGTATCCTTGTGACTTCTCTTGGATATCCATTGGAGGTTATACCACTGTCTACTATAAATCCTCCCCTGAGAAAACTGCTTACGCCAATTCCAGAGATGTTTTTCCTTCCTATTAATTTAAAGAGTGTCCATGGATCGATCTTCACGTTGTAGAGGTACAGGAGTGCCTTGAGAATGCTCATGAGAAGTTGCGTTGTGGATCCTAATCCTACGTGTCTTTCAATATAACTTTTTACGTGTATTCGTAAGTTGGCATTTATTCCTAAGACACTTGTAATCTTGTTTACCGTTTCCTCTATGAATTCCTTTTGTTGAGGGTTCTCTGAAAAGACTTCCGTTTTTTCTGATCTTTCGATAATGAGGTCATAATATGGTCTATCTATAGCAAGTCCTATACTTCCGAAGAGGAGATTTCCATATTTTATGTTATAAAATCCTAAATGAATCCTTGCTGGGGCTACTATTCGAATACTACCACTCAAGACCAGAGGCCTCCTTTAGGCGTTCCTTCCATGTCTCTAATATCACGTAATCTACTACAGTTCCTGAGGCTTCCTTTATCTTCATATGTTCTATGAGGTTTTTTCTTAGACCACCTGCTATGCCATCTGCGATTATTGCTGCCCCTTGTGCAGGATGTTTTGCTTTGGAGGGCTTAAAACCCGAGATTCTAATAATCGGAGCTATATCCCCTACAAGATCTTCTAGATCTTTGACAAGCCTATTATACATTGAAAGTCTTCCCGAAAGGATTATTTCCCTAGGATTTCTTACAGAGACTTTCATTGCTCGGATATATCGAGCAATGTCTTCGACGAGTGCCATATATGCCTCAAAAAAGATGTCTTCT
>QMTT01000087.1 GCA_003663565.1 Thermoplasmata archaeon | reverse complement strand
TCTAGAACCTCACGTAGTTCGTGGAGCTCCAGCATGATTATTGGCCCCTCCATACGTAGGTCATCTACTGATTCCACACGTACTCTGGAAGAATATCATAGCACGACCCGTCATCATCATTGTGTTTCTTTTCCTGCCCGTTCTTGTTTAGGTACCTAATATACTCGAAGTTTAGTACCCAATAGAAAAGTTTCCACGTCTTTGACCTATTACTCCTTGTTGGAATCTCTATTCTAATATATGAAACTATATTGAACTTTTGATAAGCCTCCAGAAGTTGCCTCTCACAAGATCGGACAAAGTTATCGAGAACGGATCCCTCAAAGCCCAATATCTTTATTAGTTTCATGGCCTCCTCAAGCGCCTCCTCATCGGTAAAATAAAGTTCAGGATGATTCCTTAAGGCATTCATGAGCTCTGTGAGTGTGATAGCAGAAGGCATACATATAGGAATCACAAAGTATTATATATGAGTTGTCATTTCATGTCAAACATAAAATGTATTATATTTTAACTTTAAAAGTTATTAGACGTGCGGTCTCAGATCGTAATCAATTTAAATCTCTTCATCTTCTCTAAGATTAGGATATTCACAGATGCCACCGTAGCCTAGCCCGGCAGGGCGCCCGCCTTGTAAGCGGGAGGTCCCGGGTTCGAATCCCGGCGGTGGCTCCATTTTTGCTAAAACTTCTCTCTCGTTTTTGTGACCATCTATCGTTTTCTCTGTAAATATTTATTATTTCAAATACATCTAAAAATCTAAATAATGAAATAGTCACAAAGCACCCAAAGGGGAGTCATATGAGTGAAAAGATCACCGTCAGGGATATCATAAAAAAGAAGGGAAAAGAGAAAATCATTGCAATAACCTCTTACGATTATCCAACAACACTTCTAATAGACTCCGTTGGTGTTGACCTGATACTCGTAGGGGATTCCCTTGGAATGACTGTTCTAGGCTATGACTCCACTCTTCCAGTGACACTAGAGGACATGATAAGACATACTGCTGCTGTTGCTCGAGCAAGACCTAGAGCACTAGTTGTGACAGATATGCCCTTCATGACATATGAGAGTTCCAAAAGAGATGCATTAGTAAACGCTGCTAAGCTTCTAAGAGCAGGTGCTGAAGCCGTCAAAATAGAGGGAGGTATAGAATATGCCGATACAATAGAGACGCTAGTGAATGCAGGTATTCCTGTGTTAGGACACATTGGTTTGACGCCACAGAGGAAGAACAAGCTAGGAGGGTATAGACTCATGGGCAAGGATCCCGAAAGTGCTGAAAAAGTTCTAGAAGATGCTAAAGCTGTCGAGGAAGCTGGAGCATTTGCTGTAGTGATTGAGTTCACAACTGCTGAGGTCACAAAAGTTGTTACCGAGATGCTGAAGATACCCACGATAGGCATAGGTAGTGGTCCCTACTGTGATGGTCAGATAATAGTCATACATGACATCATAGGACTTACGCAAAATCCCCCACCATTCGCAAAGAAATACGTAGATGTAAGTCCTCTGATAGTTGAAGGTGTAAGGAGGTATAAAGAAGAGGTCTTACTTGGAAAGTTTCCGTCTAAGGAACATTATTGGCATGCCCCAAACGACGTAAGGGCATATCTGAAGAAGAAGTATGAAAGGGATTTCTATATATAGCCTAGGAGATCTTGACAAAGTCGATCCAAGCTTTCGCCCCTAGGGTGGGGAGGAGGTCCGTTACGTCTTCGTTTAGCTTTCATCCAGTAGTTGTCTCATATAACAGTACAGATCCGTCAGTTCCACGATCTTTAGAAAATAGCACTTGCTAGAATGAAAAGTTATATAATTTATAACAAAATATTCTGGAATTACTCTTCCAATCAAGAGGAAAAGTGTTGATATGCTGTATATATTACACGATCTCTCTGTAGTAAGGTTTAAATAATCTTGAAGGTATCTTGATCATTACAGTGGATTCTGAAAAAGGAAATACGCGTACTCTTCCTTATGAAAACCATTGCGTCCATTTAAATGTGAGCGGACTCTCCTAAAAGATTCCTCACAAGATCATATACGTTAAGATTTATGCCTTCAATATATGTAAGCATTTCTTAACATCTGAGAGTTTCATGTTATTCCTTAGCATAAAGAGGCTAGTGTTTCGGAGGTGGAGGAAATGCTCTCGATATACAGGGTCTCTGGGAGAGTTAGAATGGGTGAATTCATTCAGAAGTTCTCAATAGAGGTCATAGCAAGGAATGAGGATGAAGCCAAAGAGTACGCGTATTCACTCCTAGGAAGCAGACACAAGGTAAAGCGCTATCATGTTTGGATAAACGATGTCAAGAAGATATCTCCTGAAGAGTCTGAAGATCCTAAAGTAGTGTTTAAGTACAAACTTCTCACAGAGGGTCAGATCACGTAATAAGGATGGTGCATTGTGATGGTAAATGCTTCCCCTGAAGAAAGCGTAGAAAAAATACAGCAGAAGATCCTTGCATTGCAAACAGAGCTTGAAGAAATATACATAAGACTTGATGCCATAAGACAGGAAGAGGGACTGTTACAGAGGTTTGAATCAGAATACAGCCTTGCGAAGGCAACACTTCAGGGATTTAAGGACATCGAAGCTAATGAAGAGGCACTAATCCCAATAGGTGGAGGGGTGTACATTAAAGCGAGGATAACAGATGTAAGCAGGGTTTTGGTGAATATAGGTGCTGAGACGTTCGTAGAATATGATAACAGCGAGGCTCTTAAGAAATTAGACGAGGCATTAGAGAAAATTCAAAAAAGAAGACAAGATCTCGCCGAGCTCTCAAGAAAGCTATCAAAAAGAGCAGAAGAAATAAGACAAGAACTTGTAAAACTTGGTGAAGCGGCTAGAAAAGGTTGATGAAGAATGCTTGAAAAACTCAGAGGAGTTTTTCAAAACATTAAGAATTCAATAAGTAGTGCTGTACTAGAGAAAAAGCTCGATGAAAAGACCTTAGATGACATCTTCGACGAATTCGAGCTACTGTTAATAGAGGCAGACGTTGCTCTCCCAGTAATAGAGGCATTACGTAATAACCTTAAGAAAAAACTCTTAGGATTAAATGTTCCACGAAAAGCCGTTGAGGAAACGGTTACAAGGGCATTAGAAGAGACATTGCTGGAGATCCTTAATAAGAACAAAATAAACTTTGACCACGAGGTCTTGAATGGGCCAAGACCATACGTAATATTGTTTCTCGGTGTAAACGGGAGCGGTAAGACAACGACGATAGCAAAGATTGCATATAGGCTTAAGAACATGGGACTTGATCCTGTAATAGCTGCTTCAGACACATTCAGAGCAGGAGCAATAGAGCAATTGAAAAAGCACTGTGATAGCCTTGGAGTGAAGCTTATTTATCAAGATTATGGAGCAGACCCTGCTGCAGTTGCCTTCGATGCAATACAGCATGCTAAAGCCAGAGGAAAGGATGTCGTACTCATAGATACTGCTGGTAGGATGCAGACAAACAGAAACCTCATGGAAGAAATGAAGAAAATAAAGAGGGTATCAAATCCACACATGACAATATTCGTTGGAGATGCTCTCACGGGAAATGATGCAATAATACAAGCACGAGAATTCTACACAAACGTTGGCTTTGACGCCGTAATACTAACAAAAATGGATGCTGATGCCAAGGGTGGTGCAGCAATCACAATATCATATGAAACTGGCAGACCAGTAATCTTCATCGGAACAGGACAATCTTACAATGATTTAATGCCCTTTGATCCAAAAGAATTTGTGGGGAAGCTCCTTCATTGACCTTATTGACTTGTGCGAGGTGATCACTTGCCAAAATCCCTAGAAGATTGGGAGGAAAGTGGGCTCCTTGAGGGAATATTGTCCATAATGTCTGCCTTTTCCCATGAGCTATTTGAGACAATACCCGAGGTGAAGTATGTAGGCTTATTAACTAGAAATGGAATTCACGTGTTCTCAAGATCAAAATCTCCGGAGATAAAGAACTTGATACTTAAAAATGCAGATACTAACGATGCAATCACTTCTCTCATGCTATCCTTCTTGAAGATTGAGAGTGCATTTAAGGAAAATATTTTATATGTTACTCTTAAACTTGGAGAAAAATACAAGATCTATATGAAATCCCTCCATGGTGTTTTCTGGATAATGGTCATCGCGGAGGGTCCACATTCAGAAGGGTTGTTGATGTATGTTCTCGATGAACTCGCCTCAAGGCTTGAAAAAGAGCTCCTTTAAATTTATTGTAATAGTACTAATTGCGATACTATTCACATTATTAAAGTCTATAGACATTCTCAGCGCCATGACAATATATGAAGATGTCGAGTATACAGGAAGAGCTATCCCTATAATAGTAGACCGTATAAGCATAGAAAACCTGACAGTGTCCTCTGATGGAGAAGTTGTCTTTGACATTAGGCCTCCAGAAAATGTCTCGTTTGTGGTGTTTATAGTAAAAGGCGTTAGGTTCCTAAAACAGGATGCCACCATTATCGACTTCATAAGGATAACTCCAACTAAGGCCCTTGAACATGTTAAAATAGAAATATATGGACTCGACATGCCGGACAAGGCATTCATAAGAAACCTCATATGCATAAATGGCATAGTCCCTAATCTTGAAGTGATAATATTAAACTCTACAGTTAACATAGATAACATTGTGTACTACGAGCCTTCGAAGGACTACTATCAAAGGTACCTCGTGCTGCGCATGTATTCTACATCAGTGAGATCTTCCACAAAAACCTCCCTAGACATGCTATTTTACTCCACTCAGAAAGTATTCATGAGCTATTTTATATCAAACTCAAATGTTCTCGGTGAATACTACGCAAGCAAGCAGGGCACTCTTGAAATGGTATCAGTTCATAGAAGAGAACTTCTGAATAAAGATAACATGTTTGACGCTGTTGGTATATCATTAACTACTATAATTCTCGTCTCGTTAGGAATATACATAGAACATAGGATCAGGAAACAAGAAAAGATAGAAGAGATATTTGAGGAGGGCACTTAAGGGGGTTTATCCGTTGTGTGCTTGACGGACTTGAGTGGTTGCCTACGTCCTATATTTGGGCAACTACGAAACTTTAGCAACGGGCGCGGGCTTTCCCCTCCCACGCCTCATCATTGATCAGCGCGTCATTGGGGCGGCCTTACGTGGGAT
>QMTT01000086.1 GCA_003663565.1 Thermoplasmata archaeon | reverse complement strand
TCTTCCATTTTTATTTCAATGAATTTATCAATGAATTCTCCCATGTAAGAGAACACATCGCGATGATCTTCTAAGAATTCTAATGACTCCTCAAGACTCGAAGGTAAGAGCCTATCCTTGCTAAATTTATGAGCATATATGTTCTCATCAGTTTTATATTCCCACGGGTCTATCTTTTTATTAATACCCTCCAGACCTGCACATAAGATCGCTGCAAACGCTATAAATGGGTTTACTGCAGTATCGGGGGTCCTAATTTCGATTCTTCTTTTCTCAGGTGATGCTATCTCAGGGATCCTAATCATGGTAGATCTATTACTTAGCCCCCAAGAAATTACTACAGGAGCTTCAAATTCAGGTCTTAGACGTCTATAGGAGTTTATTGTCTGCGCAAGGAATACTGTTAAAGGTTTTGCATACTCAAGTACTCCTCCCATGAAATAAAGTCCAAGGTCACTTAATACGTTTTCTGAGTTATAGAATGCGTTTTCATCACTTTTCCATAGACTAATATGCACGTGAAGTCCATTCCCTGGATATTCACTAAATGGTTTCGGCATAAACGTTGCCATTGCTCCCATATTTATAGCAATGCGTTTTGTAATGATCTTCAGGATTAAAAAATTCATTGCAGTCTCAATGGGATCTGAATGTCTAAAGTTTATTTCACATTGTCCAGGGCCTACTTCATGATGATGTTTTTCAATAGAAATTCCCATATCCTGTAGTGTTTCTGCCACTTTCATCCTTATTTTGTATACCAAACGGCTTTCAGATGCACACATATATGAAGCATTATCAATTGGTTTTAGATCGTGACCTTCAATTGATCTTACAATATAAAATTCAGGTTCAACCCCTACCCTTACTTCAAGTCCCAGGTGTCTATATTTTTCTAAAATACGCTCAAGAACATAAATAGGGTCACATGGATGATGCTTGCTCTTATCCTTGAGAATCCTAGAGAATACTATCATATTATCTAATGTATTTGGCCCATAGTACTCCTTAAGACCCTTAACAATGACATCACTTTCATCTATGTGCGCATATCCATTAATAGAATAGCCATCTATCTCAATGCCATCGTTATACAGTTCATCTTTCATGTCTTTTGGAATATAAAAGGATCTCAGCCTACCTGAAAGATCTACAAACATAATTTCTATCCATTCACTCCTCCTCATGTGTGAAGATTACATATTGTTACCTATTTATTTATTTGTTAAAACTTTTCATGCAAAAATCTGAATCTTGACATTATCATGACTAAGAAGCTTAGATAAAACTTCTAAAATTGTTCACAAAAACATTTCAATAATCCTCGCTGAGACCTATAATCTATCCAAAGTAACAAGGATAACAGACTATTTCGTTAAATAAGTACAATAGCATTCCTGGTAATCATGAGGAAGGGTAGAACATTAGATGAGTCGCCTCAATGACGGCAGGATAGCCATCAGAGGCGATAATACTAATCCCACGTAAGGCCGCCCCCGTGGTGGCGATCAATGTCGCCTCCAATGGGCCACGGAACCTGATGAAGTGGCTGAGGGGAAGCCCGCGCGTAGTATTTAAGATACTTTCGAGACTATAGGAACACGCGCGGGCAACCACATCCTAAATATAAAGCACGGGCAACCATACATTATTAACGGGACATTATGCTTAAAGTTAAGAGATGATGATCATGCGTCCCTCCCCTGAGGTTCACCCGGGGACCGATGATGACCTCGGGCACCTCTGATCGTCAACTTTAAACAAATTTGTGGACTAAAGACAGTGCTCCTTCTGAGAAAAGTTCATAATACTATGCTTGTATTAACTTTCTAGTAACATTGCAATGATGAGACTGGGCAGGACTGAACAAATGATGAATGCTTCCGCCTCTGAGCTTCATCATACAACAATAATTTCTTTCTGGGAATATTACCATCTTTACATTATCTAGTAAACATTACACAAAATGTGCACAACCTGCGAGGCGTAATAACATGAAAAACGAATACTCCTGGGAGATCACAGATGATCATGAGCAAACGAGCAATCATAACAGAGTTAAGGTTGCCATCATAGTTACTACTGTCCTAATGGTAGTAATAGGAATAATCCCCCTTATGTCAGGGGGCTTAAGAAAATATATAATAGAGCCTATAGTGGAGGATGCCTCAGGCTTTCCAAGCAGCTATAACGTAGTGAATACGGTTATATACGCTATAGAGCTTGCTCTCTCGGCATATCTTGTGTACCTGCTTTGTGCTTATTTTAAAATAAAAATTAAATACACACACATTTTGATGTTTGTTCCTTATATTCTATCAGCGGCCTTCCTAAGGGTTCTCGAAGACATTAACGTCACGTTCCACTATATATTCATATCACCAATACTCCAACTGTTTGTAGGGTTTACTTTCGTAGTAGTGACACTAATAGTGAGTCTCATACGTCAGGATACTATAAAGGACTCCCTTCTTGTAATATTTACAATAACCATTCTTGCATTCTTATATTATAGCATAGGAGCTGATCCTTATGCTTTAACTGCAATAGCGTTACTACCAGTATACCACTTCGTGAAAACTAAAGAAGGAAAAATAACTCTGATGGGTCTCTCTGTAATGGTTCTTGCCTTCCTAAGCCTGATAGATAAAAGTTCTCAAATAGGCGTATTTCACTGGGAGTCCCTGAAGATTGCCATAGCGATATTGATCATTGTTTCTTCTATAGCTGTTTTGGCAGGAATAACACTAAAAATTGGTTTCTCAATGATAGTCCCTCTAGCAGTTGCTCAGACCCTAGATGGATCGGCAACATTTATTGCAGTGACCATGTATGGGTATTATGAAAAACATGTAGTTTCTGGAGTGCTTATAGGACACAATCCTGCGCTATATCTAGTCGTGAAAATCCTACTAGGGATTTTCTTGGGAATACTCGCCCAGTACTTGTACAAACAGGGAGAACGTCCACATAGCTCTGATCTTAAGAATATTTCACATATAATCCTCGCATATGGACTTGCTTTAGGACTTGGCCCAGGAACTAGAGATCTACTTAGGGTGTTCTTTGGAGTGTGAATATGGGGGTGTGTCCTTTGCCAAAAGAGGGGATATACGATAAAAAGAAGAGTGAAGATCTCAGTGAGTGGTATACACAGGTGATAGAGGCTGCTGGAATTGTTGACAGGAGATATCCCATCAAGGGCACTCATGTATGGTTGCCATACGGTTGGAAAATAGTTAAACTTCTTGATAGTATAATAAGGAGAGAAATCGAGGCAACAGGACATGAAGAGGTGCAGTTTCCAACATTGGTCCCAGAAAGTTACTTTAAGAAAGAGGCAGAGCACATAAGAGGGTTCGAGGGACAGGTCTTTTGGATAACACGCGCAGGATATAGTGAACTTGAGGAGAGGTATCTTCTAAGACCAACAAGTGAATCAGCAATGTACCCCTTATTTTCACTCTGGATCAGAACCCATAAAGATCTTCCATTGAGGATATACCAAATTGTAAACGTTTTTAGATACGAAACAAAACAAACAAGAGCCTTTCTCAGGATGAGGGAGTTCCACTTCTTCGAGGCTCATACAGCGCATGCAACATATGAAGAATCAGAAGAGCAAATCAAAAGCCATTTAAAAGTAGTAGAAAGAGTGATCAAAGACAGTCTTCGCTTATATTACATTGCAAGCATAAGACCAGAGTGGGATAAGTTTGCAGGAGCCTATTATAGTATAGGAATTGATGCAATAATGCCTGACGGGAGAACTCTTCAAATAGCAACAGTGCATCAATATAAAGACAACTTTTCTAGAGCATACAATATAACATACAAGGACGAGAAAGGAGAGGAGCACTACGTACATCAGACAACATTTGGGATGAGTGAAAGGCTCGTGGGGGCTATAGTGTTGGCACACGGTGACGATTATGGTCTAATACTTCCACCAGCAGTAGCTCCAATACAGGCGGTTATAGTTCCGATAACATTCAAGGATGTGGAGGAAAGTGTACTAACAGAAGCAAGAAAGATCTATGAAACGCTTAAGAATGCAGGAATACGCACTCACTTAGATGATAGAATGGATGAAACCCCAGGGAGTAAGTTCTACTATTGGGAGCTTAGGGGTGTGCCAGTCAGAGTAGAAATTGGACCAAAAGACATAGAAAAAGACCAAGTAGTTTTAGTACTACGTACTACTAGAGAGAAGAGATGTGTCCCAAGGAGTGACCTAGTGAACGCCGTGAAAACAGCATTGAGAGAGATCAACGACTACCTACTTAAGAGACATGAAGAAGAATTCAAGAAACTCATGTATGATGTAGACAGCATAGAAGATGCTAAGAAAATCCTTGAGGAAAAAGGTAGAGCAGTGATCATAACAGGATGGTGTGGTTCTGAAGAATGCGCTGATGAGCTCATGAGAGTACTAGATCTAAAAATCTTAGGAAGAGACTTATATGGCAGGAAGAAACATAAAAAGTGTCCAATATGTGGTAGGGAATCTCTAGGAGATGTGTATCTTGCCAAAACATACTAAAGAAAGAGAATAAGGAAAATTCAATCACATCAGTGTTAGGTCAGCCTTAATTAGAGCTTGTTTCTTCTTTTTTACTGTCCTCTTGTTTAGGCTTTTCAGATTCCTCTGATTTTTTCTTAGGTTTCATATAGTACTCAATGAATTCAAGCTCTGAGAACCCTGAGTAATTCAGAATATTCGATGCAATAAACAACTTAACACGCTCCCAATCGTTGTCATATTTACACCTATCTGGAAGCTTTACTATGACCTTCGATCCTTCTGGTTTAATCTTGAATTCCTCAATGTCCTTAGGATAGTCCATCTCTATTATTGCTCGAACTTTTTCAACTGGATCTTCAACCTTCTCTACAATCTTGACCTTGTATATCAACGTCTTATCTGCAGAGGGTGGTTAAAGTCTACAATCACACGGCCTGCTGCAATGTCTATAACAGTACCTACTCTACCAGTTACTACTACTCTATCCCCCGGCATTGGCGTCTTTCCTTGTCTCCTGAACTCTCTAAGGGGGATCTTTTCTATTAGATTCGGATTTCTCCTCCCAAAAGCCTTTTCAGGAGGTACTTCAACTTCTATAATATCTCCAACGTTTGCCTCAAGAAGCTTTTCATCTACGGGTTCTAATATGCGTTTAACTCC
>QMTT01000085.1 GCA_003663565.1 Thermoplasmata archaeon | reverse complement strand
TATTGTCCGGAAGAAAATCGAAGATATCGGAGGGAATATTTCTATTAGTTCCAAGCCAGATATCGGAACAATGATTACGCTTATTCTGCCACCTTATGAACGGGGATAAATTCCAAATTCCAAATTCCAATATCCAAATTCCAAATAAATTCCAAATCTCAAATAATAATTTGGGTATTTGAAATTTGAAATTTATTTGGGATTTGGGATTTGGGATTTGAGATTTGAGATTTGAATTTATTTGAGATTTGGAATTTATTTGAAATGAAGCATGCACAATTTAACATTTTTATAATTTTCCCCATAATTCTGATTGCAGGCGTATTCCTTCCGGGTGTGTCACCGGCTGCGGACATCTTCCATCCGGGTGACCTCCTTGAAGTCCGAATCAGCAACCTCAGCCGGGAGGATATCATCAGTCTTTATCATAAAGATGTGGATATTGACGGCGTGTGGGGGGACAGTGCCCGGGCTTATGTGTTCTCAGACCAGCTTGATGAACTCCGGAAGCTTGGTTACGATATTGACATCATTCCTGACCAAAGGCCCAGGGATGAAATGTCTGAGGGCTACCCCTCCAATTCAGAGCTGACTGCTGCTCTGGAAACTGTTGAGAGCGAATATCCGGACTTATGCCGTCTTCACAATATTGGCTTTTCTGAAGAGGGACGGGAAATATGGGCGATGAATATTTCTGACAATGTGGGCGTGGAAGAGGATGAGCCGGAGTTCAAGTATATCTCCACCATGCATGGTGACGAGCCTGTGGGAATGATCTTCTGCCTGAATCTGATCCGTCTCCTCGCAGACAGTTACGGTACTGACCCCCAGACGACCATGCTGGTAAACGAAATTGATATCTGGATAATGCCGCTGATGAATCCTGACGGCTATGCCAACGGTTCCCGGTACAATTCTTATAGGGAAGACCTCAACCGCAGCTTCCCTGACCGGATCGAGGGCCCCGTTAATACCACAGACGGACGCCCTGCTGAAACTCAGGCTGTGATGAACTGGAGCTTCATACATTCGTTTGTTCTTTCTGCCAATTTCCACACCGGGGCTTTGGTGGTAAATTATCCTTATGATTCAGATCCGGACCCTTTGGCACCATATTCGGCCACGCCTGATGACAACCTTTTTATTGAGCAGTCCCTGACCTACGCCTCCCTTAACGAACCGATGTATAACGGGAGGTTTGACCAGGGTATTACCAACGGCATGTCCTGGTATTTCGTTCCCGGGGGGATGCAGGACTGGAACTATGTCTGGATGGGATGCAACGCGGTCACTGTTGAGGTCAGCGATGAAAAATGGCCCCCTTACTCGGAAGTTCCTGACCTTTGGAATGACAATCGTAAGTCCATGCTCGCATATATGGCGTGGTGCCTCAGAGGGGTGCGCGGGAAGGTCACAGACAGCACGACCGGGCAGCCTCTGGATGCAACGGTCTCTGTTGTCGGCCCCGAATATCATAATGATCATAATGTCTTTACGGATCCGGATGTGGGCGACTATCACAGAATGCTTCTTCCCGGGACTTACAGCATCCGGTTTTCCGCTCAGGGGTATCAGCCCCTGACAGTGCCGGGTGTGGTTGTGGATGATGAAGAGGCCGTCCGGGTGGATGCTGCCCTGTTCCCAGGTAATATAAACAATGACGACGCTACAGACTTGGGAGATGTCATTTTGGCGGCCCAGGTCCTGACTGGCACAAAAACTGCCGAGCCTTTGCACACAGAGGCGGATGTGAATAATGACGGAAGGATCGGTCTGGAAGAAGCAATTTATGCGTTACGGAAGGTCTCCGAAAAGAGGTAGGTTTTTCCCACCATTGAATACTGTTTTCACCCCATTGACTTGTTCTTTTGTTTTATGAAATAGATAGCCGCGGAAGGGATGAAGGGGATGAAGGATGAATGGATGAAGGGATGAAGAGATGAAGGGATGCATGAATGCAGGTTCTTCTCCACCGCTTGGGAGGAAAGATGAAAAATAAATCGGATGTTCTCCAAAATTTGGAAGAAAAGACAAAACAGAAGGTTCTCATCGTAGAGGATGAACCAATAATCGGAAATCTGCTCGAAGTCGGGCTGAGTGAGGCAGGCTATGAAGCAGAATATGTCAGCACCACAGCAAAAGCGCTGGAAGATGTTTACCGCATCAGACCGGACATCATCATATCAGACACCATAATGCCTCATATAGACGGATATGAGTTGCGCCGGCGCCTGCGCCAGGACCCCGAAACAGCGGGAATACCCTTCATATTCCTGTCAGCCAGAACCGAGACAGCAGAGCAGTTGGAACACCTGCGGATGGGAGCAGATGATTATGTTTACAAGCCTTTTAAAATAGAGAACCTGACAGACCGCATGAAACGCGTGATGAAAAGTTCGGAAAAGGCCAAATCTTTTCAGACTCAGGCGCATTTCAGCGGCAATCTGGCACAGATGAATTTAAACGACATCGTACAGATAGTGAGCCTGAACCATAAGAGCGGCGCACTGGTATTCAGCACCACTGAAAAACACGAGATCGGCAAGGTGTATTTTCAGGAAGGACGGCCGACAAAAGCTCAGAAAGACCTTCTGGATGGCGAGGAAGCCTTTTATGATCTGATGAGTGAGGAAGAAGGGAATTTCGAATTTCACGAACAGACTTATGCGGACATGCCCGAACAGATAACAGATGATTCAACCACCCTGCTGCTCAGAGGCACCCGTATGATTGAGGAATCCGGACACCTGTATTCCCTGCTCCCGGATCCGGATATGTTATTGGAAATCAGGCAGCAGAAGATACCGCGGGAGATCATTGAAAAAGCAGGCAGGAAAAAACTGCGGACCATACTGTCAATGATAGCCAGACAGCAGACAGTCCGTGAAATAGTCAACAGCGGCGTGATGAGCCGTCTCAGTGCGGCATCTGCTCTGGATGCGCTCCTCAACGCCGGAATCGTGGTCATCCGGGGACAGCAGCCTCCCCCGGACCAGCCTTCCCCCGAAGACCGGAAACAGCCTTTCCCGGAGTCTGAACCCGAGCCGTCCACCCACACTGTCCCAGTGATTGGAGAGGAGTTTTTAAAGGCGCTGAGGAGCTTTGAGCAAGGTGCTCTGACCGGTATCCTGGAAATCATGGATCGTCCCGAAAATGCGTCAATTTACTTCCGGGAAGGCCATATTGTGCATACCTGTCACGGAAAAACCATTGCCAAAAAAGCACTTTACAGAATATTCTCAGAATCAGGAGGTGACCTCAGATTCAAGCTTCAGCCAGTGACTGCCATTCAGACAGTTGACGGAACTCTGGATTTTCTGCTTGATGAAGGGAGCAGAGAGATTGAAAAGCTGAAGCGCCTGAAAACCAGCACGTTTGACAATACAGTAAGCATCAACACCGAGATACTGGAACAGACTTCCAAGATCAGCGGGCGCCCCGGCCTGAAACATATTCTGGCCATTGCACAGGAAAACAGCAGTATCAGAGAAATTATCAATGCAAGCCAGATGACGGATTTCCAGACGTACAGGCATCTGTTTTATCTCGTCAGGATGGGCGTTTTCACGGTTGAGGCCAGCAATTCTTCGAAAATTCAGATCATCACTGACAGCACCGCAGATCTGCCTCCGGATATTATCCGTTCCCGTAACATCGCCCTTATGCCCCTTTCTGCGAATCAGAAGGTCAGTCCTGACGGGGTAAGTTCCACGCGGGAAAATCTTTACCATAAGCCCAAGGTCTCAGAAACTTTTTCTGTCACTTCGGCCCCGGGTGTGGAAGATTTCCATGATCTGTTTCGGGAGATCGCTCCTGACAAAGACGTGCTTGCCCTTTTTTTATCAAGCAAGATCAGCAAGACATACAACAATGCTGTGACTGCCAAAGAAAGGAACTATGATGACTATATAAGGCTGAGACAGCAGAAATATCTCGGCAGCGGGGCCTGCAATATTGAGATTATAGACAGTCAGCTCGTCTCTCTGGGCCTGGGGCTGCTGGTGACCGAGGCTGCGGACAAGATAGATGAAGGGTGGTCTGTGGATAATATCCGTGAACATATAGAAAAACTGATTCCCTTAGTCAGGGTATTTTTTGTTGTGGATACAATGGGGTATCTGAAACAAAGGGGGGAAATCAGCAGGACCAGGGCCATGATGGGCTATATACTGGGGATGAGGCCGGTTCTCGGTGTGTGGAACGGTGAGATTACGATGATTGATCAGGTGAGAGGGGGCAGGAATATCCGGCACCGGCTGGCTGAATGGATTCAGCGGAGCCTGGATCACCCGGGGTCTCCTGTCAGGGTCGGGATCATGCATGCGGACGCGCCCAAGTGGGCGGCCCAGATGAGGGAGCTGCTGGCGTCCCAGTTTAATTGCCGGGATATTATCATGTCCCATATCGGGCCGACTGTGGGGTCTTATTGCGGGCCAGGAGCTGTGGCTGTCGCTTATTTTCCCTTTCCGGATGAGCAACGTATTATCTTCAAATCTTATGGTAAATCGCTGTAAAATTACCTTCCCTCCCTGCCGGATTCAGGATTCAGGTTTTAAGTTTCAGGTTTACGTTTACGTTTCAAACCTGAAACCTGTCCGATTTTTCTTGTATCTTGACATATTGCATACGACATGATAAATTGCCGCAGATTGCAGGGGTGGAAAGGTTTCAGGTTTGAAACTTGCTGATTATAACGGATGCGGGGAGCCTTGAATTTGAACCTGAACGTGAACTCGGACGTGATCGTAAATGAATGTTCACGTCAGGATTCACGCTCAGGTTCAGGTTCAAGCTTACGGGCATGTTCACAGGCTCCGTTATTAAAACCTGTTGTCTGATATTGTCTGAAAAGGAGTGGGTATGAAGAATAGAAATCTGATTGATTTTGTGGAAAGAAAAATATTCCTGCCGGAAAACAGGGCGGAAACGATTCTGGCCGCTGATTTCAATGATGATCCTACCCTGAATGACGAGGTTATTGATCCTGCGGAAAAAGAAACCGCCCCTCTGACTGCTTATGCCGATGACCTTATTCTGGATGATGATGATGATGATATTATTGATCTTGGCGGAAAAGAAACTGCATTTCCCCCTCCGGACGCGGCCCCTCCGGAGGCTGTCCCGCTGACTGCATTCCCTGATGATCTTACCCTGAATGACGATGATATTATTAATCTTGGCGGAAAAGAAACTGCATTTCCCCCTCCGGAC
>QMTT01000084.1 GCA_003663565.1 Thermoplasmata archaeon | reverse complement strand
TCTGTTCAACAAGGGAGATGAGATCTGGATTGTTGATGGACTCAAACTTAAACACGGTAAGGTGGAAAAAGTATGTGGAGAAGGACATGATACACTCTATAGAGTTGACAGAGAGATTTATATTACCAGTGCGTATCCGTACCGAAATATTATAAGATCTGATGTCGCTTACACTGAGGAAACAGCTCTTGCTAAATTAGTTGAGAGATATGATGATGCTATTGGAGATATCATCGATCATCTAATAACTCTCGGTAACGACAAAAGAGGACTTAAAACACAGCTGAAAAAGATGAGGGAGAAGAATAATGAAAGAGGATGAACCTATCTTCAGCCAGGAGGAGGTGCTGAAAGTATTTCGTATCACACGAATGTTTCTTGACGGTCATACAAAGATAAGTGTCGGTAGAAATCTGGCAATGACACAAGACGAGCTCGGTTCGCTACGACGTAAGATCGAGCGTTGGGAAGACTTCAAAGAGAAGTTAAAGGAGGAATAGCCTATGGCTTGGGAATACCAGGGCGCTGATGCAGTAAGGGATTTGGCTACCGCCGTACGTACCGCAACAGGTATGCTGAACGCTAAGTTTATCGAGATACCTGATGATCAGCTGGGAGTTGTTCTTATTCGAACAGAAGACGTCAGGAAAATAATACCGACCGACACCTGCTTAACGATTTACACTGAGACTAATAACACAGGTGAAACATTCACCATAACAGAAAAAGAAAAAGCTGAGAAATTTCTTACCAATATTAAAAGAACTTTTGTATTCTGATCCTGTAAAGGTTGGCATGTGTTAACATGAAACCGCACGTCTGTGGACTTGCACAGCGGAGAGAATTAGGTTACATGCTGTAAAATTTATTTGGCCAATTCTCTAACTTCTGGGATAGATGTAGTTGGGGGACCTACACCCGTAAGACTATTGGAATGATATCATAATCCATTAGCGAAACAAGGTCCATGTCCCCCTTAATTTTTTATTTAAAGGAGGTAAATCATGAACAAGTTCAAAGCATTTATATATTCATTTGGTTTCTGGACTGGTCAAACGATCAAGACTTTTGGTAACTACCTATTCTGTTTAGCTATCGCAGGGTTTATGACGATGGGCGGAGCTGTGCTTGTTATAGAGAACGTGGAAAAGGAACCGGTAGTGGAGTCTATTTCGCCGGATACCGGAGGTAGCGAGGATGACAAAGGATCTTAAAAGAATGTGGTGGTTGAATACCACAGACGCTTGCGGTGCTATCACTACGGACGCAAGCGGTAAGGTAATCGTCGGTACCATAGATGTTTACGCATGGATGCGTGGTAAGAGAGTGAACTATGTAATAGATGCTCTGAAGCGCAAAGGTACCTTTATAGAACTCAAAGAGCTGGATAACAACGGGGCGGAGGTGTAATATGAGTTGGATGGCGATAGTTTGTTACGGTATAATACTTATATGCTGGTCTCTAATCGGGTTCGTATTTTATCTTGACACAGCAGAAGAAATCGAGGATATGCCTGTGTATAAGAAAATTATATCGTATGCTTTAGCAGGTCCGTTTATCTGGATAGCACTGCTATACATACATGTATTTGCACCATGGGTCACCGATCCATTCATGGCGTGGTTGAGGAGGAACTGATGGGAGACATGGCAGATTTTGCTCGGGAACAGGGTGAGGCTGAGTACGAACACTACATAAGATATCGGGATACCTCTCCTGCTAAACAGTATGAGGAGGGACTGATAGATGAACAAGGTATATCCTTCTTCCATGACACACCAAAGAGAAAACCGTCTGGTCCCGGTGGCTGTCCTATATGTAGAGGACCTACTAAACTAATGGAAGGTAAATTTGGTAAGTTCTATGGCTGTAAAGGTTTCCCTAAGTGTAAGGGAAGCAGAAATTTCGAGTGAGGGGGAACTGATGAGCGGAATAAACATTGAGATGTTTACAGTTACCGGCAGAAAAGATGATGAGTGGTATTTTATTACCCATGCTAACCATGAAGCACTCAGTGTGAAAGGTATGGATTCGAATGACATATTCAGGTGCCTACATTCAACCATGAAAGGTGCTATGGAAGACATTGACTACATCAAAGCTAGTGCTGCCGGTAACACCAGGAATACAACCAAATGGCTTAAGCACTACAATGAACTATTGGCAATGGACTTAGAGGTACACACACTGACTGTTACGTAGATGCAGTGGGGAATGGGGCTGTTTACACCCCGTTCAACCAACGTAGTTGGGGCTTTCCGTAGGAACCCCCCGCTGTGAAACAGTGGGGAATGGGGACTTTCTCCCGCCCGTTCGTTGGAAGGGGAAATATGAACCTATAACTAAGGAGTATAACATGACGACGATGTGTTTTACAGGTCATAGACCGCCTGGAATAGATGGTTACCATGATACGATGAGTCCTAAAGAGGTTGGGATAACTGGTCAGCTAGTGGAACTCATCAAGGCTATGCAGGGTGTTGACACCTATATATCAGGCGGTGCTCTCGGTGTTGATCAGATGGCTGCATTAGCGGTGATATTTGTAAGGGACCAGGTGCCAGGCTATGAGAATATCCGGCTTACAATCGCCCGCCCATTCCCTTCTCAGGCTAGCAAGTGGCCAGCTAAATCCCAAGAGTATCTTGAAAGTCTGTGTAGTAAGGCAAACGAGGTGGTCGATGTCAGCGAAGATCCATATGCACCATACAAAATGGAAGTGAGAAATCACTGGATGGTTGATCGCAGTCTCTATGTTGCAGCGGTATGGAACCAACAACAAACAGGTGGTACTTATAACTGTATTAACTACGCCATGAACACAAGGCAAATACCTGTGTTAAATCTTGATCCTAACAAATGGGAGGAGGGATGGAGGTTAATGACATGACTCTTCGAGCCGTAATTTTTAAAGGAGGTAAATTATGTCGGTACTTTGTACCGCGTAATTTACTCTAAAGGAGGTAAATTATGACTGAAATGTATAAAACCTTACGCCATAGTAATAAACGGTGTGGAGAATGCCTAACTTTTCAGGAATTAACCTTTGGACCTGTTACACTGTTGCCTGGAATAGGTATGTGTAACAATAGTAAGGCACATCACTACATGCATATAATATCTACACAGCATGTGTATTGTGTGCATTTTTCGGAAGAGCAAGAGGAAACGTAGTTATGGAATTATACACGGCACAATACCGGTACGATGGTATGGATAGAATAGATATAACGGTGAAAGGACAGGCTGTGATGGGCAGGCACTTTGCGCCTACATGGGACATGGTGTTAGGATACAAACACAAACCTAATGAGTACTCACAGAAACTGTACACCTATGAATATCTTAAGATGCTGGCAAACAAACAGGCTAGCACAGAAAGGTATGCGTTTGACTGGCTAGTAAGCAGAGAGACAGTTACCGTTGTTTGTTTTTGCGTGGCTGGTACATTTTGTCACCGGTACTTATTAAAAGATTTTTTGTTGTTCTGCTATCCAGATAGGGTTACCTATATGGGTGAAAGAACGTAGTGATATTTTTTAACAAAAAAAACAAGGAGTATTTAAATGGCATCATTTGAGAACATGGACATAGAAAAAATATGGGCAGTGGTGTTTCCAATTTTATTAGGGATTGTTACCATTCTTATGGTATGGGGTGCTTTCTCAATACATGGATGTATGATGGAGAAAGCATTTGATCGTTGTCTCGAAAAGAAACTAAACAACGGTGAGCTGATAATCATTGAGGAGCAACGCTTAGGCGAGCTCCCGCGAGACAAGCAATAAACCAGAAGGTTAGGAGGTAAACTATGAAATTCGGTGAGTTTGTTAAGGGTCCTGCGCATGACAGACTAGAGGAAATCAGGACACTGGCTAATAAGTATCCAGATGCACCGGTGTTCCCTGCTATTTTTCAACTTGTCCGAGATGCGTTTGACGCTGGACGTGAACCAGAAGAATGTGAATTATATCACGATTGCAGTGATTGTCCTGCTGATTACTGCTGGGAACGTGATGGGGAGGCTAAAAAACCATGACTTCAGATATCATTATTAATGAATTCAAAGGACCTTATGATTTCCTATCCAACTTCCACGCTTATCCTGTAACTATAGCAGATACCATCTATTTCACCAATGAGCATTTCTTTCAGGCATTCAAAACAACCACAGTAGAAGATTTTAACTGGATACTTAATGCCGCTACCCCAGGCATTGCTAAAATAATGGGATCTCCTAGAGGTTATAAAGGAAGAAAGATTATCCTTCGTGATGATTGGGATGCTATTAAAGATGAGATTATGGTTATAGGTATCGGATGGAAATTTTCAATACCTTTACTAAGAGCAAACCTTATAGCTACTGGAGGTGCTACATTAATCGAGGGTAATTACTGGCATGACAACTACTGGGGAAATTGTTACTGTCCTAAATGTCAACACATACCAGGACAGAATAAACTCGGTCAAATCATTATGGGAGTGAGAGATACACTTGGATAAATTCTCGGGGTATTTTCTTAAAGGAGGTTATTGATATGTTCTGGTGCTGGATATGTTGGATGTGTCAAGTTGGCTCCTGCCATTACAGCCCTTATACATATGACTGGCATATGATGGCAGAGAGAAGGCTTTGGTGGATGGGAATAGATGATGTTTACGGTGATGGCACCCGTTATACTATTAGCTATCCCGAAATTATAGGATGATAGGAGGTCTATGAATAAGAAAAAGAAACTATCTTTAAATGGTCTTATGACTAACGCTGAGTGTCAATACCCATTAGAAGTTGCAGGCAGAACATTCAAAGCCAGATTTGTGGCTTGGATTGGATCAACAACTACAGTCATGCTACAGTGTTCTGATGGTGCGGTAAGAGAACTCAGTGCTCACCTTTTAACTAAAGATGGTGTACCTATCTTAGAGGAGAAGAAAGATGTTGTTTCAATTTAATCTGTTCAATTACAGAACAGAAAAGGAGTGTGATAACGTATACGATGCGTATGATCACCTGATGCAGTTGATTATAGATTTCAGTATTGATATGGAAACTGCAGAGCAGTGCTATACGGTCAGAGAATACATGCACATGTTCGGACTTAGCGAATGTCAGTTAGGTAATCGTTGGAAAGACACGAAAGATACTGGCATCCGCCATTGCAACTTCGGTCTTGTAAGTCTGGGCATGAGTTCTTTTACAGTGCCACTAACTAAGGTTAAGGCAG
>QMTT01000083.1 GCA_003663565.1 Thermoplasmata archaeon | reverse complement strand
TGTAATTGTTGTTAGTATGGAGAGGCATTATACTTTGAAAGAGGCCTCGAGAATCCTTAGCATTATTGTAAAACTGAGAAGCTCACAAATGAAGAGAGAAAACAACTACGGGATTATGGCAATAGAAAAACAAGGACTAGGATTAAAATTCCACAAGATCACACTAAAGTCCATCATTTTAACAGTATTAACTTGCAAGCTATGGTTCAGCATTTGTTGTCATTCTCCAACTATCTGTATGATTATCTTCCTAGTTCTAGGTCTTATATCTAACTCTAGGAAAACTATTTGTTGCCAAACTCCTAGAACTGGTTTTCCCTCCTTTATAGGGAACGCAAGGTCTGGTCCTATAAACGATGCCCTTATGTGAGAATGACCGTTACCATCGTGCCACATTTTTTCGTGTTCGTAGGGTATATCTCTGGGAAATAATCTATCAAGGGTCCTTCTGAGGTCTTTTTGAAGACCTGGCTCATATTCTATTGTGGTTATAGCTCCCGTTGATCCGGGAACAAAGACAAGCCCTATACCGTTCTTTATGTTAGATTCGGCAATAGCCTCATGGACGATGTCCGTGATGTCAATTATATCTCCTTCCCCTTTCGTATTTATCATTATCTCTTTTGTATACACTGGCATATGCTCTAACCCCAAATAACTCTACTCCCTTTCAGAGAAAAGGTATAAACATATGGTGCGGGCGCCGGGATTCGAACCCGGGTCTTAGCCGTGGCAGGGCTACGTGATACCAGCTACACCACGCCCGCATCTCATTATACTACGTGAACTCCTAAATAACTAAAATCTAAACACAGGTATATAGATTTTAGCTCACAAGATTGATTTAAATTAATCTATAATGGTGGACCCGCCGGGATTCGAACCCGGGACCTCCGCCCTGCCAAGGCGGCGATCTTCCAGCTGATCTACGGGCCCATTTTGTCCTCCCTTCGTTCTTAATTTTAAAATAAGCACAAGTATAAGATCCTTTCGCTGAGACTATTCTGTTAGATAGACACACTAGCATTTTTAGCAACCATAGAAACATTTAAATGAAGGAAAGAGAGATAAAACACTGGATAAGACTGCCTCCATGACAACAAGATAGCCAGCAGAGGCAAGAGGAAGAAGCCGTGTACATTCCCAAAGCTCTAAATTACTGAAATATAACACACAGGCAACCATATCCTTATTATTACCATTAAAAGTGTGAAGTCTTGCCAACATTACAAAACATTGCTAAGTAAAGAAAGCCTCGCTTTTCAAAGTGGGCTGTTTTGTAGATGGCAAAGAGTGCAAAGTTTGGCACTCACTGTCCTTCACAATTCTCGATATGTGGGCTTTCCATAGTTCGCAACAAGTGGAGCATTTGCCATCTCCCGCTCCCTGCAATTTTTAAACATTCTTAGGGCTTATCTCATTATAATGTGGCAATCCACGATATGTGGGGTCCCAAGCCCGAACACTTTACGAGAAGTTTTAAAGTATATTTTACAAAAAGAGCTTAAAGGATTATGGTTTCATTAGAGCACTGCTGAGATGTGAAAATATGTGAAACTTCTTATAACAATTGATTTTAAAAAGTTGAGAAGTGAAAAGGCTAAAAATCATTATAGAACGAACTCCTTTAGGAAGAACTCATGTATCCTTGTATCTTCTGTTACTTCTGGATGGAATGCTAACGCTAGGATGTTTCCTTCTCGGACGGCAACTATGTAATCGTTTAATCTTGAAAGGACATCTACAGAGTTTCCCACTTTTGTGATAGCAGGAGCTCTTATGAACACAGCTCTTACTAATCCTATTCCCTTGAATTCTAAGTCTACTTCAAAGGATTCCCTCTGTCTGCCAAATGCGTTTCTTACGACCTCAACATCTAAAACACCCAAAGAAGGTTGGTTAGTTTCCCCTACAACACGATCTCTGATTTGTTTTGCCAGAAGTATAAGTCCTGCACATGTGGCGAAGACAGGCATCCCAAGGGTAATGCGATCCTTAAGGGGCTCTAGTAAATTCCTTCTCACGAGGAGTTTTCCTATTGTTGTGCTTTCTCCTCCAGGAATTGCCAGTGCTTGAACACTAAGCAATTCCTCCAAGTTCTTTACCTCGAGGACCTCTCCATTAACGTTAAGTCTTTCCAGTGCCTTTTCCATGGCTTTAACATGCTCCTCAACGTCTCCCTGCAGGGCTAAAACTCCTATTTTTATCATAGCCCTCCCCTTTCTTGCATTCTGAGGTCAAGTGTCTTGACATCCATTCCAATCATAGATTTCTTTTCATCTATCATCATCTGAGCTTCCATAACGATTTCAGGATCATCATAGTATGTTGTTGCAAGGACTATGGCTTCTGCTCTTTCTTGAGGGTCTTTGGATTTGAATATTCCTGAACCAACAAATATTCCATCCGCACCGAGTTTCATCATAAAAGCGGCGTCAGCTGGGGTAGCAATACCTCCTGCCGCAAAGTATACGACAGGAAGTCTACCAAGTTTTGCGGTTTCTAGTAGGAGTTCATATGACACTCTCAGCTCTCGAGCCATCTTTAAGAGTTCTGCTTCATCTCCATGCTCATATAAGGATCTTGCCTTGAAGAGCTGTTCTCTTAGAATTCTCATATGTCTAACAGCTTCAGCAACGTTTCCCGTACCAGGCTCTCCCTTTACTCTTATAAGCGAAGAGCCTTCCTCTATCCTCCTCAGGGCTTCTCCAAGATCCCTTGCACCGTTTATAAATGGTACTGTAAAGTCCCATTTCCAGATGTGTCTTTCCTCGTCTGCAGGAGTTAACACCTCTGATTCGTCTATAAAGTCCACTCCCACCTCCTGAAGGACGAGAGCCTCATAGTAGTGCCCTATGCGGCATTTTGCCATCACTGGTATCGTAACGTGATCCATGACATCTTCTATTATCTTTAGGCTTGCAGTCCTCGCAACACCACCTACCTTTCTTACATCGTATGGGAGCTTATCTAGAACCATCACTCCGACAGCACCTGCGTCTTCAGCTATCTGAGCTTGTTCTACGTTTGTTACATCCATCACAACGCCTCTCTTAAGCATGTGGGCAAATC
The DNA here is from genome assembly GCA_003663565.1 of Thermoplasmata archaeon. The sequence continues at coordinate 2,173 of QMTT01000083.1, read as the reverse complement.
CTCGCTTTACCCTTATGCTTCCGAGCTTTATTTTTCTTCCAAGTTTTTCTATGTCAAGTTCTCCTCTTTTTTCAATATTGAGTCCTTTTACGGAGATCATATGAAACACCAATATATTGTAACCTACTTGATATTCAATAAAATTTCTACCAATATAGTATATCAATATATTGCAAAAGAAGTTTACAATTAAGCGCTGTATACATCTAAGAAAATGATATTAAGATGTGCATATTCTAGTAGTCGGTGAGCATCGTGAGTGTGGACACGTACGATGTGACCATTGTTGGAGCAGGACCAGCAGGCTTGTTTTCAGCATACGAAATCGCTTCGAGAAGTGATCTGAAAGTGCTTATTATCGACGAGGGTCCTGACATAACTCAGAGGAATTGTCCAATGCTTACTGGCCACCCCTGTATGAACTGTAAACCGTGTACGATACTTTCGGGAGTAGGTGGTGCTGGAGGTCTCTCTGATGGAACGATGAACTTGCACCCTCAAATAGGAGGAGATCTAATAGAACTCTTAAAGGACATCAAAAGTGCTTGGGACCTTATAAGATATGTGGACTATATCTTCGTCAAACATGACGCTCCTAATAAAATATATAAACTTTCTAAAGAGCTGGAGGAGTATTGGGTAAGGAAAGCTGCAAGTGCGGGCATAAAATTTGTTCCAATAGTACAGAGACACATAGGATCCGACAATACCAAGATCGTGATAAAAAAGCTTAAAGAGACTCTTGAGAGACTTGGAGTGAGGTTCCTTTTGAACACTAAAGTGAAACACATAAAGAAATATGGGATCATAACTGAAGATGGAAAGGAAGTAAGCTCAAGATATCTCATAATAGCTCCTGGTAGGAGTGGCGCCAAGTGGTTCGACGAGGAAGCAAAGAGACTGGGAATAAACGTGAGACATGGGCCAATAGACGTGGGTGTTAGGGTAGAGGTACCTGCAATAATAATGGATCCTATAACGTCTGTGAACCATGATCCAAAATTTCACATCTATACAAAGACATATGATGATTTCGTGAGAACGTTCTGTACGAATGATAGGGGTTTTGTTGTTCCAGAGTACTACAATGGCTTTGTGGGAGTAAATGGACACTCTATGCATAATAGAAAGAGCGAAAACACAAATTTTGCACTTCTTGTGAGAATAGAATTCACAGAGCCTGTTGAAAACACTACACAATACGGGATCGCTATAGCCAGGATGGCAACGTTGCTTGGAGGAGGAAAACCTCTCATTCAAAGGTTTAGTGATTTAATAGCTGGTAGAAGATCCACATGGCAACGTATAAAGAGAAGCATTGTCACACCAACGCTTCAAGATGTCACTCCAGGAGATATAGCTATGGCCCTTCCACACAGGATTGTGACGGATATAATAGAAGGTCTCGAGAGATTAGACAAGATACTTCCGGGAGTATCCAGTGACTCGACACTTTTATATGCTCCTGAAATAAAGTTCTATGCCATGAAGGTTCAGACGAATGATATTCTGGAAACGAACATTGAAAACATATTCGTAGCTGGGGATGGAGCAGGGATCACGCGAGGACTTGTCACAGCAGCTGCTACTGGCGTGATAGCTGGTAGAGGGGTTCTCGTTAAGGAAGGGATTATGGACATGAGTGAAGTCAAAAGATTCGAGATAGGAAATGACTACGAAGATCCTCTCCTCTCGAAAGAGTGATTATAGGAATTACAAACATCTACCGTTCTTTTTCAGTTTTATCCATATTTAATGGAATTGGACACTACCATGATAGTAGTGTTAAAAAAGGATCTATGCTCTTATTTAGGAAAGGTGAGCCGATATGGTAGATCCCCAAGACCTCGAAAGAAAAGTTCTTGAGGCATTAAGAACGGTAATAGATCCAGAGATTGGAATAAGCATTGTAGACATGGGTCTCATAAGGGAAATAACAGCAGACGAAGAGGGGAATGTACATATAAAGATGACACTCACGACTCCTGGGTGCCCTCTCATGAATCTCTTACTCCTCTCAGCAGAGGAGGCTGCTAAATCCGTCGAGGGGGTCAAGAACGTTAAGGTGGAACTCGTCTTCTAAATGCTCAGCTCTTAGAAGTAATGCTAATATAAGATGATATCGCAAAAAGCCAGAATGCGTGATCTTTAAAGTTCTCTGATGAAAGGGCTA
>QMTT01000082.1 GCA_003663565.1 Thermoplasmata archaeon | reverse complement strand
GGAACTTCACGAAGGGCGGTACACCATTTGAAAGTTGTTCATATATCTGTTCTGCCAGTTTCTGGAGTTCTTCTAGGGCCTTTTGTGGGCCTGAGTATATGGTCTTTGAACTTCCCGTCATTTCTCTATCACCTCTTCCTCCTCTTCTTCACTCACTTCTGCCCCATACATGTCCGTGTATTCCTCTTCACTAAACGCTTCTGCACCAACAAGATATTCTGGCTCTATTCCCTCCACGAATATCTCCGCTTCCTCGTATACACCTTCCTCAACACCTTTAAATGAGACATAAAATGTTCTTGACTCGTTTGTTTCCATTCTCGGTACGTTCCAGTGTATATAGTTGTTAACAATCTCCACTGGTTCAGGTTCTACGTGTACTATCTCGGCCTCTTTTGGAACCCTCAGATACATATCAAATCTTCTCCTGATCCTCGTGTAGTTCGTCACACTAACTATGACCTCATACGTCTTCTTTCTCTTATGGTACTTCACATGGTCCTCGAAGAGGTAGTTATTCATTACCCTTGCTATAACTGGGTCAAGATCCGGTACTGGCTTATTCACAATCCTAGATACTTTCTCAGCAATTGCAGGTAATATCTCGCTGATTATCTTTTTCTTTTCTGCTATCTTTGCAAGTTTTCTCTTCCTCTGTATATGAAGTCTTAAGAGTCTACCGAGTTCTTGGAATGCCAGTCTTAGCTCATTCTCAATCTCAGGAATCTCTGCTATGGCGTCTTTAGACTCAGAAACATAGGGCACGTTTGTCGAGGCAATATGGGCAAAAAAGATCACAGCATCTTGTGGAATTCCTACTCCTCCAGGCTGATTTAGTCCGTAAGTGCGCCAGTCGATAGACGATATTACTTTCGTTATGAGGCACCCTGACTGGCCATAAAGAAGCGGAATTTTGTTCGCGTACCTATATATTTCAGCTTGTGAGTTCTTGGGCAGAGACCCTCCATATGCAATTCCTACCTCAACGAGGAATGGGTTTCCTCCGTAAACTGTTGGTCTCCTCGAGACGGTCTCTATGAACTCTGCTTTTTCTCCATAAAGTCTCTTTATGCCTATCTTAAAGAGCTCTTCTCCTATTGGAGAAAGGCAATCTGTTGGAGGTGCTAGTATCTTTACCCTTTGCATGGCATTATACAGTTTCTCTATTTGTTCTTTTTCGAGACTCTTTGGATTTATGTTTGGGTCTAATCTCGCTATTCTGAGGATCTCCTCTGCAGTCTTTTCTCCAACCCTTGTAAACTCTGATATGAGGAATCCCTTAAGGCTCTTCGTTCGAGTATTTGCGAGCATCCTTATAAGATAGCCTATGTCTATGCCGTGCGGATGAGGTTTTATTTCTTTAGGAGGTGGTGGCATCTTTTGTGTTTTCCTCTCGAATCTAAATATGTCTCCTCGAGGATTCTTAAACACTATAGAAGCGTATGGGGCCACTACGGATATCTGCTCAAGATATGAAAGTATTGACTGCTTTCTGTTCTCTACGTAGTCTCCTATGAGGGTAAAACGTACTTCTGTTCCGTGGTCAAGAGGCCAGCTCTTCAGCTCTTTTTTCGAGAGAATTATTGGCTCGTTTCTCTTAACGTCTATCATGATCTCAAATCTGTAGGCTGGTTCATTTGGGGATGTCCTCGTTATGACGATCGTAGGACTCCCAGTTGTCGCTTGAGCATAGAGTACTACAGCAGAAATTCCTATCCCTTGTTGCCCTCTCGATTGTTTTATCTTATGAAATTTCGAGCCATAGAGAAACTTTCCAAAGACCTGAGGTACATAGTCTGGAGGGATCCCAGGACCATTGTCCCTTACGATAACCCTGTACACGCCTCCTCTTTCAGCTTTCTTAAGCTCTGCAACTTCTACGTATATGTTTGGCAGTATTCCTGCCTCTTCACATGCATCTAAAGAGTTGTCTACTGCTTCCTTCACAGCCATTATTAAAGCCTTTGTTGGATTGTTAAAACCTAAAAGATGTTTGTTCTTTTCGAAGAACTCAGTGACGCTTATTTCTCTAAGATCTTTTGCTAGTTTCTCTGCAATGGTTTCTTCTATTGCCAAGATGTTCCCCTCCCTTATCTGAAAAGTCCTCTTGGAGCATCCTTGCTGTACATTCCCTCTTCAAACGGGGCTTTTTGCATCTTCTTGACCTTTTCAATGGCCTTAAGGAAGTCCTCAAGGGTCACGTAGTCCCGTGATTCCCTTATTGCGAACATCCCTGCCTCGCTACATATTGCCTTTATATCCGCACCAGTCATGCCTTCCGTAAGGGTTGCGAGTCTATCAAAGTCAACGTCACTGGACAGCCTCATGCGTCTTGTATGTATCATAAATATTTCCTTTCTCGCGTTCTTGTCAGGCATGGGTATCTTTATTATGCGATCAAACCTTCCAGGACGAAGAAGTGCAGGATCTAATATATCAGGTCTATTAGTTGCAGCGATGATCTTAACATCTCCTCTAGGATCAAACCCATCCATTTCAGCAAGAAGTTGCATTAAAGTTCTTTCGACTTCTCTACTTGCTGAGGTATCGTCGAGGCTACGCTTTGCACCTATAGCATCTATTTCATCTATGAAGACAATGGAAGGAGACTTCTCTCTTGCAAGTTGGAAGAGTTCTCTTACAAGTCGTGCTCCCTCTCCTATGTACTTCTGAACAAGTTCAGAGCCGACGACATGTATGAATGTTGCCTTTGAGTGGTGTGCTACTGCCTTAGCAAGGAGCGTCTTACCGGTACCAGGAGGGCCTACTAACAAGACACCTTTGGGAGGTTCTATTCCGAGCTTTTCGAAGAGCTCTGGTCTCGTCATGGGGAGCTCTATGGATTCTCTGATTTCCCTTATCGCCTCTTTTAATCCTCCTATGTCGTCATATGTGACATTAGGTCTTTCTATGACTTCCGCAGCCCTTACAAGTGGATCCTTACTGCTTGGTAGTATGTCTACTACCGTGAGGTTTGACTGCGTCATTGCAACCCTTACGCCAGGTGCAAGTTTTGACCTATCGATAAAATGCGAGAGGTACACGAGGAACTTTGGTCCAGTGGAGCTTCTCACGATTACCCTATTGTTGTCTATAACTTCCTCAATGTCCCCAATGACTAGTGGTGGCTTTCTAAGGGCCTCAATCTCTAGCATCAGCTGTCTATTTTCAAGTCTTAGACGTCTTATTTCCTCCGAGAGATCTGCTATTTTCAGCTTTAAGTTCTTGTTCTCGTCTCTGAGTTTCTGCACTTCCTCCTTTAGGGCTGTTATAATATCTTCTAACATTCCTATATCTTCCGAGGGCAATTTTGGTTTCTTAACGTCTATGTTCCCACCATTTGAATCCATTTTCCATCCTCCATTTTTATACACATGTTTGGCACAATATTATTAAACAAGACAATGTTTGTGAGCATTTGCAATTACAATAATGTACATTATGCTCAGAGACGTTATCTAATATGATCCTTAGCAGTGACTGGATCAACAATGAAACCAATAGCAGTTCTCAAAGATTTTATACATGATTTGCTGTAATTCTCCTAAGACCAATTGAAACGGGCCATGTTTTGAGCGTCTTTAAGATGAGATATTTTTCCTGTCTCTAGTGATAATAATATATCCTATGATTAATATATCTTAGAGGATACGAGTTTACAGCGCACGAATTATCTTCAGTCTTTTAACTGTACGTCATGGTGGTAATTGTGAACATACCTATCATACTAAAGCCTATAGGTTATGTCAAAACCAACGAGCCCGATGAAGTTGTTAAAAACTCTATAGATGGTGTTCAAGGCAGAATAGAAATTTTACCAGAATACGAGGATGGTTTAGACGGAATAGAGGAGTTCTCCCACATTATAGTTATTGCATACCTCAACAAGGTTAACAAGGAACAGAGAGAAGTGCTGAAGGTGAAACCATTTAGGAAAATAGCTAGGATACTTGGAATTGAGTTTGATGATGTACCTACAGTTGGGGTCTTCTGTACGGATTCCCCACATAGACCTAATCCCATAGCACTTACGATAGTTGAACTTATAAAAAGGGAGGAAAACGTACTCCACGTTCGTGGCTTAGATCTCTATGATGGTACGCCTGTTCTCGATATAAAAGCATATACCCCATTTCGATCAATTACGAAGATAAGAGTACCAAGCTGGTACTGGTCTGCTAAAGAAAAGGCCCTGAAGTACTCGAAGTCTTTTCCAGAGTAGTCTTTTATCGGTTGTACAGGAGGGACGCCCGTATGAACATAATGGACATTATGAAGAAAAACGCTGCAATAGAAGCTGTAAAACTAGTAAAAGATGGTATGGTGGTAGGACTTGGCACGGGATCTACTGCCAGTTTTGCAATAAGATTTCTTGCAGAGAAGGATCTTGACATAACATGTGTAGCAACTTCTAAAAGAAGTGAAGAACTAGCGAGAAGTTTTGGATTAAATGTCGTGGATCCAAACGCGGTAGATTACGTGGATATAACGATAGACGGTGCTGATGAGGTAGATATGCATGGAAACTTGATAAAAGGTTATGGTGGAGCTCTCACTAGAGAAAAGATCATTGCAAGGATGAGCAAGGAAGAGGTCATAATTGTTGACGAGACAAAGGTCGTGGAGTTCCTTGGTCAAAAAGGCGTACTGCCTGTAGAGATTTTACCCTTCGGATGGAAACATACGATAAAACTCCTAAGAAGGTACGGTGATCCCGTGCTGAGAGTCGTGAATTCACGCCCATACATCACGGATAATGGGAACTACATCGTGGATTTGAGGATCAAAAGGATAGAGAATCCAAGAGAGTTTGAGGTTGAAATAAACAGTTTGCCTGGAGTCGTAGAAAATGGTCTCTTCGTGGATCTTGCGACGAGGATCATAATCGCATATAAAGATCTCACTGTCAGGACGTTGGAGGTTAAACGGAAAAGTCTCTGATTGATCACTCTTGGGTCGCTGATGTGATTGTCTTAGAGAGACTATTTCGTTAAATGAGTGTAATAGTATTTTCGGTAACCCTGGAAACGAGGCATTTAAATAGGGAAGGGAGGAATAGTTAGGTGAACTGCCTCGATGACGGCAAAGTAGCCATCAGAGGCAAGAGGATCGTGCTAATCCCACGTAAGGCGGGTCCCGTGGTGGTCAATGTCGCTCCCAATGGGCCACGGAACCTGATGAAGTGGCTGAGGGGGAAGCCCGTGCTCGTGGCCGAAATACCCCAAATACAAAGCACGGGCAACCACTACCGTGAAGGCAAGCATAACAGGAGAAGCTTCGCACTTCAGTGCGAGGCAG
>QMTT01000081.1 GCA_003663565.1 Thermoplasmata archaeon | reverse complement strand
TTCTTCGACTGCCTGTCATCTGCACTGGGAATATTTCCAGCATCGAGGGCTCCGGCCAGAGTAGCTTTCTTCTTTCCACTTGTTGCACCTGTTGCTACGTTGGCACTCTCAACATCCATGTTGGCTGCATTCCAGGCATCAGCTTGCATCGCTGCATCAGCTTTCTCTGGGTTCCCTGTTTGAGCGAGGTACCTCTTAACAAGAGCTTCATCACCCTTCATGGTTTCGTAGTTGGCAAGATAAGATTTGTAAGCAAGCTCAGATCCTGCCCGCTTAGGTTTGTCCTTGTCTCCGGATTTACCGCTCATCTCTGCAAAGGATTCCTTAACTGTATATCCCATCTGATGGTAAGCATCCAAAGTCTTCACGACATTATCAGCCAGGCCAAGCTTCTTCATAGTGGAAAGCTTGCCGGCCCAATCCTGCTTGTCCATTATCTTCTTGGCTTTATCAAGCTTGAGCATGTTCTCAAACTCTGCCTTGCTCTTTGACTTATTGAGGGATTTCTCACGGTCAGATTTGGCATCATCCATCCGAGCAGCTCTCTGCTCATCAGAGAGAGATTTCCTCATGCTGTCGTAAGTATTTGCATAGCTGGTTGCAGCTCCGCCACCGGCTGCAACCATGGAGGGGCTATCAAGTGCAACACCGGCTGCAGTAGTTAATCCGGAAAGGATTACTCCAAGCCAGCTTGGTTTGTCACCTTCAAATTGTTTCGTCTGGGTGGCAGGCGCCTCTTCCTCACCAAACAGAGCTGCCATGATATCAATAGCTGCAGCATCTTGCTCAGCTGGTGTGGCATCTGGTGCAGACGATTGAGCCACTGCAGAGGCGGTTGTAATAAGATCTGGCTCTTTATTATTATTTTCTTCAACTGAGTCTGAAGCTGTGGAGCCTATCTCTTCGTCGAGCGCACCACCCATTGGATCAGTTGCGGATCCAACTATGACATCTGGATCACCGCTGTACTCTTCTGCTTGAGCTTGTGCAGAGGCTCTGTCTTCATCAGAAGCAAGGGCTGCTACACCTTTGAGCGGGTTGAACCTTCCAGCCCCTGCAGCCCCTGCAGATGGTTGCGTGTACCCACCAGGATCTGCAGCTAGTTTTCTCTTCTCATCTTCAACCTGCATAGCCCTGCGCTCTTCCAAGTCAGAGTCATACTCTATGTCTCGTCCAACCCCTAGTGGTGCTCCTGAGTCGAGAGCAGTGTTCCCTTCTACAGCTCTACGGTCAAGTATGTTTCCTCTCATATCAATCTCTCTGAATTTAAGTTTGGTTCTGAGAACCGGATTACTGAGCTACAACATTTGGAGGAGGTTGAGGATTTGCAGGCTGAATAGTCTCAGTTGGTTGGCCCTCAAGTGCAGAGACTTGGTCTTGTGCTGCCTCAGTCTTTTGCCTCTCTTTATAAACTGCAGCATCGGTCTCCTGGTTAGCAGCCATTTGGGTAGTAGGTTCAGTTGGCATTCCTTCTGGGGCGTAACCCATTCCAACTTCCTTCTGCTGCTCGTTCATTAGCATCTCAGTCTCACGCTGCAGCTGGATAGGATCTATCGATCTGCTTGCAAGCCCGGTCTCAATATATTTCTGCATAGAGGCTTGCATTAGGCCACCAATCTTTTCCTCAGTGGCTACCGGCTCAGCATAGATCTGTTCGGAGTCTGCAAGTTGTGCAAGATCGTTGACCATGAATTGGAAGGAGGCTATCTCTACATCTTGTGCAGCTTTAGCCCCTCTATCAGTTATGCTCTTGCTGATCTTTGTCCCGATTGTATTAGCTGCTCCTGGGATACTGACCATTGGATCCGGATCTGCTCTAAGCATTTCAAGGACTGCAGGGCGAGCTTCCTCATTGTGAATCAGCTTCATAACCATGGCGACATAGCTGTCAAGTTGATCCATCTTCTGCTTAGTTCCTCTACCTGCAAGCAGGCCAAGGAGTTTCATCTCCTGAGGTTTCTTCTCAGGCTTCTGTGCAGCCCTTTTAATGCTTCGCATATTAGCCATTAGTTTCTACCTCCGAGGGTAAGCCCTCCTATTGATTTCTCTATCCTAGCCATACGTTCGGTGAAGGAATCACGGAGACCTTTTAGATCTTTATCTCTGTTTTTAATAAACATGTTGATGGACTCTTCTTCTCCTGAGATCTTACCAAGCTGCTCAGCTCTGTACTCGTTGTACTCGTTGAGCTTGTCTGTGTAGGCTGAGTTTATTGTACTCATTGCACTGTCGATGCTGCTATTCGTCTCAGCTATCTGAGGGCCAGCATTCTCATAGAAAGCGGATGTAGCTTCTGACCTGATATCGTTGAAAGCCTGATCTGTTTCCTTTCCTTGGCTCCTGTTGTTAACGAGCAATGCTCCTTCAGGAACTTGGAACGTATTTTGGTCTGTGTGCCCAGCCTCCTTTGACAAGTCGGAGACTTCAAGTGTTACCCCTGGGCCTTGAAAACTTGACCACGCTTCATTGTCGTTGAAAGCTTTCTGCAATGCAGGGAGGACTTCTCTAGGAGTCCACTCGGTGTGAGAGTATTGCCACAGATCATTAACAATGATGACTGGCTGCCACGTTTCTCTCCAAGTATTATATGCACCCTCTGCAGTCAGACGATCTGGAAGAGCACCAAGAGATTTATCGCGAAGCTTGTTTAGGTCAACGATGCTTTGGTCGTACTGTGTGTTGAGGTTTGTCCTTGCAGTTTCAAGGTCTCTGCGCCCAGTTGTTGATGCGATATCAAATTCCTCTTGGTTCTTATTAAGATCCTGGTATACATCGTCGGTGATAACTGCACCATACTCATCTCGATACCGGCCTCGAGCAGCTTGCTGTTGTTTTGCAAGGGCAGAGTTCTCCCTGTTCATCCGATCAACATCGAACTCTCTTCCTACACCTGCATCAGCGCCGGTTCCAGCAGATACCGGGGTTTCATATCCTACACTTGTATCGAGTGGCATCTTATCTCCTTATGCTAAGGCGTATTCCTGTTGATCAAGAGCCGATGGTTCTTTAGAAGCTTCATTCACTTCAGCAACTGTTTCGGTGGATACAGATTTTGAAGGCGCACCTGCAGAGAGAGCTGCACCTGAAGCTGAAACACGGTTTCTTGCTGCCTCTTGTTCAGCATACGTGTGCTCGTTTAATGCAATGTCACCTTCAGTCTTTGCTTTAGTCCCTTCAATAATAGTCTTCCTGTTCTCTTCTTCAAGGCGAATCATATCGTCTGTACTTCGAAGACTTGAACCTGAGTACCCACCCCTTGTGTTAGCAAGGTCGATTGCATTCTGCCTGTTCAACTCTGCCTGAGATGCAGTGAAATCTCTGGTCTTCTGAGCTTCATCTTCCATCCGATCTGCTGCACGTTCAGCTTGGTAGCTGTCAGCTACTGCTCCAATCCCTGAACTGAGTGCAGAGGCTCCAGCTTGACCAGCTATTGCAGATCCTTCTCCTGCAGCAAGGCCAAGAGAGTCACCAATTCCTGCCCAGAATCCTCCACCTCCACTGGATGCAGCTGTTACAACTCCTCCGCCTGGGGCTACTACTGCTTCAGCTGTACCAAGTGTTGTTCCTGCTGCATCAGCTATGATAAAAGATCCTTCCGAAGCTGTAGCTGTAACTCCACCACCTGCCACTGAGCCGGCATCACCAACTGCAGTCATGGAAGACATTACAGATCCTATTCCGAAAGATAGAGCGCCGGTGACAGCTCCACCAACTGCTCCGAATAGCACCCCTTTAAGGATATTTCCTCCACTAATAGCTGCAGCTATTCCACCAACTGCTGCTCCAATCATTGCACCAATAACAACAGCGGTGAGGAATTCCCCAAGGCCAAAGATGTTTTGCTTTGAAGACCATAGTGCAATTACTGCACAACCAGCTGCAATAGCTGCACCGATTACCCCTTGTACTGCCCCTACATCAATCATTTCAATCATAGTAAATCTCCTTTATCCTTCTGAGCCCCAAGTTGAGTCAGCAAGTAAGTCGTCGATGTAAACATCCATGTTTATTCCACTGGAGTCAGCAAGAAATTTCGTAGTTGCTACTGCAGAGTTTAACATATTGTTCAGAGTTCGTGCAATGGACTCTGGTTTTTGCTCCATAAACTGTGTATTACCAAGCAACTGCTCGACAGAATAGTTGTAGTTCTTCATCACTTCCTTTGATGCCATTCGAACAGACTCAACTGTTGCAGCATCAATGGCTTGAGCTTGAAGCTTCTCGTTAAGAGTGGCCTCAAGCCGGAGTTGGGAATCAACTTGAGCCACCTTCCATTGGTTATTCAACTCAGCAAGAGCTGCCTGCCCTTGCATATCCATATCTTTGGTTGCAATGCTGAATGCCTGGTCGAGTCTCTTCTGCTCACGCTCGAGAGAATCTCTCTGCTTCATAAGCTCTGAGCTGATCTCACCTTCTGCAGCAATCTTACCAATCTCATTCTCAGTGGATTGTTCCTGGAGGTTGTATTTGCTGGCAATGTCTGCGCCCTTCATTGCAAGATCTTTGCTTCCCTCGATAGCTGCCCTGGTTGAAGCTCCACCGTGCATGGAAGATCCCATGCCACCAAAGCGCTGAGCTTGCTCATCAGATCTGGTTTGTATGGCCTGCATGTATGCACTGTCAGGGTTGAGCAGTGCAGCCATTTGCTCAGAGACAGAATCTGTTCCGGCATTGGTGTACATACTTGCATCTTGTACAGTGTCAAGCTCTGCATCTGTTGGTGCAATGTAATCCTTTGAGACAGGAGATCTCTCTCCTGTTATAGGATCCAATACTCCAAGTCGTTCCTGATCCATAGAAGTTTTGGCACCTGACGTTGCATCTCCTATAAGATCGAGTGCTCCACCTTCCTCGTCTGCAAGTGTTGGGATGGTAGTTGTAGTTCCATCGCCAAGTCCAGGATCAAGAGCTCCACCGATACCTGAAGTTCCTGGAGCTGCCAATGGAGCATTGTCTCCAACTTCACTGACTGAATCTGACATTCCATTTGACATATCTCCACCGCCTGTTGATAAGTTTTCGTATGATGTTTCAGCAGCTGCATTAGCTTCTTCTACCCTCTGATCATGGCCTTCGCCTCCAAGTACTGTTGTTCCTAGAGCTGCAATTGGTACTATCATTTGCTTTCCTCAGCGACTATTGGTTCTGAGAACCAGATATTATTTTTCATCCATGTCAAGAGAGTGGTCAACAAGTTCTTCACTGGCAGTACCTGCTTATGAAAGTTTCACAACTAATACCTGTATCAAGTGTTGTACCTGGTGTACAATTACAATAGCTATCATCACTTCCACTGTCAGATCC
>QMTT01000080.1 GCA_003663565.1 Thermoplasmata archaeon | reverse complement strand
TGGGTTTGAACACGTTGGTCCTGAGCCAACATCTGGTGGTGACACGTATAATGCGTCAGAGATCGTAGATGAGTTCATATACTTTGGGGGCTGGGTTCATGCACCAGCAGTATATGAAGGAAAGCGAAATAGTAAGAGCACAATAGCATTCTATAACAAATACTCTCATGTACACGTATATGATGTTGACAACGATGAAGTAAGGCTCCTTTGGAAGGAAACTATAGGTAAAAGAGACGAATGGGCTGGAGAAATATCAAATATAGTTTATGATCCTATTAATGACAGACTGTTACTTTCTAGGCTTGATGGGCATGAAAACCTTGGAGTATATGCTCTATCTCGAGATGGAAAGGATATTTCAAGGATCAGTGATACCCCATCACTCAAGGGAGTGCTTGTTAAGGAATATGCATGTTTTGATTCCTCGACGCCCTATCTCGGAATATCTCCAGAGTCAGGTTTTAGGGGCATACAAGCCCTTGACCTCGTAACTAACAAGCTCGAAAAGCACATAATAGAGAACTACGCTGAAATATCTAAGGATGGTTTTGGAGTGTTTGCTCCCCTAACTGGAACAATGGGCTCTGCTTATGGGCGGGTGTTCACGTTTGTTCGTGGGGGTCTTGTGATTAGCGATATATTCAACGGAGAGCATGTGTTTATAAGGCTCTTTGATTTTCTTTCTGGATACGCTCCTCAACGTACTGTTGCCTTATCATTAGGGGGTGGAATTTTAGTAGCGTACAATGCATACACGCATGGCATATTAAGGCCGTTTACTAACGAAGAGAAACCTCTAAGCGAAAGATTAGACAGGATATTAGGACCTACAGTGCTTCTTTACATAACACCTCCTATAGCCCGGATTGTGGGAGTGTTTGGGGCTCGTATAACGTCAATGGAGCGTGTTGGAAACTACGTGATCTTAGGAACATGCTCTATGGCAAACCTTGGGGCCCTAAACGCAGCTCCGATAGATGCAGGTTATAAAGAAGTTCTCCCTGTGAACGTTGACATGTTATTGTGCTCTAAGGGAATACCCGTGGAGTTCAATGTATCAGGAAGTTTCGTCCTTGATATGCCATTTGGCGGTATTCCCTTGTACGGATACAAATACCCCAAGATTATAGTGAAATCGTCAAAAGAAAACGTTCTTGAAGTCTATGAGTATACAGCATTGATGGAGCATGAAGAAGCTGAAAAGGAGCTCATGAAATTAAAAGAAGGGAAGAACGTGATTGACTTAGGAGGCTATAGTGGTATCGTATCCTTTAGATTTGAGAAGCCTGATGAAAAAGCAAAGATTAGGATTCTCCTAGAGTAGATTTTGCTCTTTCTAAAATCTCATTTATTCTCTTTATGGCTCTTTCTATAAGTTCCCTATAATTGCCCAAGTATTTTGCTGGATTAAGAGCTTCCTCTACTTCTTCTTCAGATAAGTACCTGCGTATTTCGTCGCTTTCCAGAAGAATGTCCTTTAAGTCTCTGTTTTCGACATGAGATCTCATGGAAAGTTCCTTGACAATACGATATGCTGTATTTCTTGGGACTCCTTTTAACGTGAGTCTTATCATTATGGACTCTGCCATATTCGCTCCTCTGGTGACTTCAAGATTTCTCATCATGTTTTCGGGATATACTACGAGACCTTTAACGACATCTATGATATCCTCCAATATTTGATCTAATATTCCAAAAGCATGTGTTATAATTATCCTTTCAGAGGAAGAATTCGTGAGGTCTCTTTCATGCCAAAGTACTATGTTCTCAAGTGCAGGAATCACAAGTCCTCTCATGATCCTAGCTAAACCACAGATCCTCTCGGACTTGATGGGATTCCTCTTGTGAGGCATTGTGGAACTTCCTACTTGACCCTTAGAGAACCCTTCAGCGACTTCCATGATCTCTGGCCTTTGAAGGTTTCTTATTTCTTCTGCAAGCCTTGCTATAGATGATGCTAGTATTGACATCTCGCATATAAGTTCTGCATGGCGATCCCTAGACACGACTTGTGTTGTTATCTCGGCCGGCTTAAGACCTAGCTTTTCCATTACAAGTTTTTCAATTTCAATGCCTTTTCCAAGCCATGCGGCCATAGTACCTACAGCACCGGACATCTTTCCAACAAGGACTCTTTTCTCACATTCTAATAGTCTCTCTAGTCCTAAGGCAATCTCTAGTGCATGATTTGCAATCTTGAATCCAAAGGTTATTGGTAGTGCGTGTTGTGCGTGTGTCCTACCTACCATTAGGGTGTCCTTGTGCTCCTTTATTATGCGTATGAGCTCCTCCAAAAGCATTATTGTCTTCTTCTTTATTATGCCCAATGCGTCTCTTATGACTAGTGCCCAGGACGTGTCTATGATGTCGTTACTAGTTGCCCCAAAGTGCACCATGTTACCGCACTCGCCAAGGTGTTCTGAGATTGCTATCACAAGGGCCATGATATCATGTTTTGTCTCTTTTTCTATCTCTTGAATTTTCTTGAGACCTCCTATGTCTTTTAGGGAAATACTTCTAATTTTCTCAATACATTTCTTTGATACAAGACCAATCTCGTGAAGGACTTCTAGAAGTGCTTTCTCTACTTCTATCATTTTCTCTACCCTGTATTCTTCGCTGAGTATCTTTCTCATTTCCTCGCTACAGTACCTCCAGTCAAGGGGACAAAGCAATTTTCTCACCCTCTTTCTCTATAACGGTCACGTGCTCTTTTATCACTTCTCCAAGAACATGTGCTGGGTAATACTTGTTTAATATCTGAAGAGCCTCCTCTTTTTCTTCTCTCGGAATAACGACAATAATCCCAATTCCCATGTTGAACGTTTTATACATCTCATCACATGGAACCCCTTCTCTTTCTATGGCTTTGAATATGCTTGGAGGTTCTGGCATTCTAAGTCTATATCCATAGCGTGTAATTCTGAGGATCTTCTTATAAGCTCCTCCAGTTATATGAGCAATCCCATGTACTTTCACGTGTTTTATAAGGTCTATTATAGGTTTTACATAGATCCTGGTGGGTTTCAACAGGTGTTTCCACAGAGGTTCACCATCGATCTCATAATCGAGTCCATACTTTTCGACAAGCACCTTTCTTACAAGGCTTAATCCATTGCTGTGTATTCCAGAACTCTCAATGCCTATTATAATGTCCCCTACATTTATCTTGTCCCCGAGAATTTCTTTTCCTTTTTCTACGAAGCCTATTGCGGTCCCAGAAAGCTCCACATGGGAAAGGGTGTTCATTATAGCTGTTTCTCCCCCTACTATCGCCATATTAGCCTGTTTGCATCCTTCTTTGATTCCATGCATTATCTCAAATATTATCTTATCCTCCATTCTCGGAAGTGCTATATAATCTACGAACACGGAAGGCTCTGCTCCTACGCATATTAGGTCGTTTGCGTTCATGGCAACGAGGTCAATTCCTATTGTTTCGTATTTCTCAACGGATTCTGCAATGACAACCTTTGTTCCCACACCATCTGTCGTGATGGCCATGAATCTTCTTCCAATGTCTATAAGAGACGCATAATGTCCTATTGTTTTTTCCAGGACTTTTTCCCTCGATAGTATACTAGTCTCCCGTATTGTCCTTAGTATCTCAGCTATTACTCTTTTTTCTTCAGAGTAATCATATGCTACGTCTTTATACCTTATCATGTCTCATAGCCTCCATGAAATCTCTCAGTTTCTTGTCAATATCATCGTACTTTAATGCAAGAATTCTTAAGGCTAAAAAAGCGGCATTCTTTGCATTATCTATCCCAACAGTTGCTACTGGGACTTTGGGGGGCATTTGAACGATAGATAAAAGGGAATCTAAACCTAAAAGACTGACATTCCTAGGAATCCCAATTACAGGTCTTCTTGTGAATGCTGCTACGAATCCTGGAAGATGGGCCGAGAGTCCAGCAATTGCTATTATGACATCATAGTGTCCTTCCTCTGCTTTTTTACAGAGCTCTATTACCTTCTCTGGTGTCCTATGTGCTGATGCAATCTCGACATCATAGTCTACTCCAAATTGCTGAAGAACTTCAGCAGCTTTTTTAGCAATCTCTTCATCGCTTTTGCTACCCATTACTATGAGCACTTTAGGCAATATTATCACCCTTAATGCGTTAGCAGATGTTTCTCCAGTTCATATCTCTGGTCGTACCACTTGTTATTTATCATAACCTCTATCTTATGGGCAGCTCTTTCTGCAATTCTTTTTGCTTTTTCTACGTCATCAGCTGCTGCTAAGACGACACCAAGACGTCTTCCTTCGTATACTTCTGGTTTTCCGAATATGTGTACGGAGACTTTTCCTTCGGAGAGTGCTAATTCTAAGTTCCTGTAGCTGGGAAGTACACCCTTCACATAACCTTTGATAACGTGGCTTGCTGCTGGAGTCATAGGTTTTATGACCTTGAAGCCATCCTCCTCTTCAGTGTATATAGGAAGGCTCATTATCGCTTTGGCATGAAGTGCAAACTCTGAGAAGCCCTGTGGGTTTGATATTATAGTTACAAGTCCAGTATCATGTGGTCTTGGACTTACCTCATTTACCCAGACTTGATCTCCCTTTACGAACATTTCTATTCCAAAGATTCCAAGTCCTCCAAGAACCTCTGCAACCCTCTTCGCATACTCAAATGCCTTTCTTCTGGCCTCCTCTGAGATCCCAGAGGGTATCCATGAGGCATGGTAGTCCCCATGTATCTGGTAGTGACCAACGGGCTCTATGAATGCTGTCTCAACTCTGCTCTCGTCTTTGTATCTGACTGTGAGAACTGTGATCTCAACGTCAAAATCTATGTGCTCCTCAACAATTATTTTCTCTGCAGATCCTCTTGCTTTGGTTTTAGCTTCATACCATGCTTTTTCTATATCTTCTGGTCCTCTAACGAAATAAGATCCCTTTCCACTACTGCTCATTATGGCTTTCGTGTGGCATGGGTACCCTATTTTCTCACAAGCCTCTCTGAGCTCTTCTAACGTAGTAGCATACATGTATCGTGAGGTTGGCACCTTTGCTTCACGTACTAATGTTTCCCTTATTCTCTCGCGATTCATTGCTATCCATGTAGCCTTAGCGTTTGGAACGACAAAATAACCTTCTTTTTCAAAATCAAATAGCTTATCTAGGTTTATGGCTTCTATTTCTGGAATTATAGCATCAGGATCCTCGAGCTTTACGATCCTCTCTAAGAAATAGGGATCCTTCATGTCACCCACGTACTTTCTGTGCGCTACAGCCATCGCTGGTGCGCCATCGTATCTATCAACAGCTATCACCTCAGCCCCTAGTCTTATTGCTTCTATAGCAACTT
>QMTT01000079.1 GCA_003663565.1 Thermoplasmata archaeon | reverse complement strand
TTCTCTCCTACCCATTTGTTACACCTCTAGAAAATGTTCAGAAAGAAAGACTCACTATCTAGAGCTCTTTGCAATCCTTTCTATCTCGTCCTTTTTAGCTATTGCAAAACTCTGCGGGTTATTATTTGCAGCGTATATTATCTCCTCTGCAAGGCATTCCCATATCCTTTTCTTGTTCTTGCGTGATTTCTGAATAGCTCCTATGGCTATATGTCTAAGAGCCATATCAAGTCTGCGAAGGGGAGACACATCTACAGCCCTAGGAATCATGACTCCACCCATCTTTAGATTTGTAACAGCTTCTCTTGGAGCAGCATTCTCAAGAGCCTTCACAAGAACTTGAATAGGATTTTGTTTTGTCCTTTTTTCTATAATCTCAAATGCTAATTTGACTACCTTGTAAGCTTTCGTTTTTTTCCCTGTGTATTTTCCTGTCCTCATCATATTGTTTATGAGTCTTTCAACGATGTTTATCTTTGCTTTTCCAAATCTCTCTTGAGAGAGTCTTCCATGAGTGTGAAGTACAATCCTTGGTGTTAGATCTATATAACGTGCTAGTCCAGGATCTTCGACCTTTACATCTAATAAAGACCACTTTCCGAATACCTTAAACAGGTTCTCACGCTCTTGTAATATCTGCTCGTGGATCTTTTTTAATTCTTCCTTACTGAGATCAAATTTCACGTCACTAGTGTTATTTTCTGTCAAAATTGTCACCTCCTTGGCTTTTCTTTCCTTCCACGTCTGAGCTCTTCTAAAGATACTCCATTCACTTTAACTACCTTATATCTCACTCCTGGTAGGTCACCGACGGATCTTCCCTTACGACCTCCAATACCTTCTATAATCACTTCATCATGCTCGTCAATGTGCTTTATGGCACCGTCACCTGGTGCAAATGCAGTGACTATCTTACCATTCTTTATGAGTTGTACCTTCACACACTTACGAATTCCAGAGTTCGGCTGACGAGCTTCTACCCCAACTTTTTCTATAACAATTCCTCTTGCTTGTGGAGCGCCTTCTAGTGGGTCGTACTTTTCCTTAAGCCTTAGCACACGCCTCTTGTAGTATGAGTCGTGCCACCTATACTCCTTTCTTATTTGTTTAAGCTTTCTCGCAGCGAACAAACCATTTGGCATGGATACTCACCCCATAGGTTGAAGCATGTGCTGAGATAATTACCGTAAGACATGAGGGGGGTGTTAGATCTCAGTACAAGGATCGTAAAGGTAAATGTTAGCTAAATATATTATTTTTGCTCATAGCTTAATATTGCCACGAGTAAAATAATGTTGCTTCTCTAGTTTTATGACATAAGAATATGGCCTAAAAAGTGCTAAGGACACATTTTACAACCTCCAAACCAATGTGAGTGCTATTATAATATTTTGTTTATTTTTTAAAGAAAGTTAAAGTAAATTATTATGCTCAAACAACGACGACAGTATCTATGTCTTTAAAGTGCCTCTGAAGGAGCTCTCTCGCAAGTTTTACGTTTTTTCCGTTTTTGCCTATAGCTTTGGGTTTTACTGTAGGGTCTACATAGACATGAATTCTCTTTTTCCCTTTTTCTTCTATGATCTCAACCTTTTTGGGTTTATAAGGGGCAAAGAAATTCCTAATGAATATCCTAGGATCATCACTATATGAGACGACCTTTATTTCCTTGTTCAGATACTCTTTTATAGTTCTGATCTTACTACCGTCTTTTCCTATTGCTCGAATTGCAGGCCCCTCTATTACGAATATTATGAGATTGTCTTCGTCTTTTACAAGACAGTCAATAACCCTTACTCCTGTTGCTCCTTCAAAAAAAGTGATATAAGAGATCTCTTCAGCAGTAAACACAATTTCACTCATAGTTTGATACACCACTTAGGAGTGGACTGATGTCTACGGAACCATTGTCTAATACCGTGAGGGTTGTCACAACAAATGGTTTTCCACAAAGTATTCCTAGGTTTTCAGCAGTATCGTCGTAGTAGTATATAGGTACCTTCCTTTCCACAGCAAGCTTTTCTATTTTCTCTCTTTTATCTTTTGGACAATTCTTCGCCATTATTATTAGTTTGACTTCGATACCTCTTTCTAAGGATTTCCTGGCTTGATCTGCACCGTACAAGACCTTGCCCTGCCTTGAAAGATTTCTTATAATATCAACTGCGTTCATTAGACCTTTCCCTCCTCACGACGAGCTCTACCATGCCAGTTCCTATGGGTACTACATGTCCTATAATCACGTTCTCGTAGACACCCTTAAGTTTATCTTCTTCTCCAGACTTAGCAGCCTTAAAGAGGTTTTTAACGGTGACCTCAAATGCTGCTCTTGCAAGTGGTGAGGTCTTTTCTCCAGCAACTCCTTGTCTACCTATGGCCTTAATCCTCCCGTCTCTTGTAAGTATATCTGCGATCAACATTAGATGCCTTAGGTCGACCTCGACACCCTGTTCGGATAGTGTGCTTGATGCTTCCTTTATTATTGCTGTCCTAGCAGCTTCAATACCCAAAGTATGGAATATCTCAAATATATTATTTGTCTTTACTCTACGCCAGTCTACGTATTCCAGTTTAAGTACCTCCATGAGGTTCGAACCTTCAGTAAGGATTACGTATTCATCTCCCTCCGGCTTGACTATGGCCCTTTTAATACCTTTTATTCCCTTTACCATGAGGTGTCGTATATCGTTAAGAATCTTATAGAACTCATAATAACTTTGTCTGCTTTCATGTAGTCTTAGAAGTATTGTAGTTTCATTCAATTCTTCGTAGGTGCCATAGTTTTTGATTTTCTTAATTATTTTTTTCTTTACTTCGTTTATGTCCTCAATACCATAATTGTGAGCCCTTCTGGAATCTATTCTTATCTCTATTTCCCAGTTCTCTGGGTCAGATATTATATCTGCAATATCAGAGACATATGTCATTGTGATCCTTCTCGCAACCTCCATTGCTATCTCTCTGTTGTTCTTATACTCTGGGAGAAGATATATTGTCATCATTGGAGTGCTTATGTCTTTTCTTGCGTCAACGATTTCTATGAATCTAGGTAGACCTGTGGTTATGTTCATCTCTGCAGCTCCAGCGTAATGGAATGTACGCATCGTCAGCTGAGTGCTGGGTTCTCCGACGGACTGACCAGCTACTATTCCAACAGCTTCTCCAGGCTGTACAAGAGCCCATGAATACTCTCTAACGGCTCTTTTTATAACTTCATCTAAGAGCTCATCGTTTATCTCGCCAGATATATAGTAAGATGCTATTTCCTTTATGGTACTAAGTGGAAGAGGGACACCGTACTTCTTAGCTTTCTTAAATATCTTCCTTTCTATATCATTCTCAAGACGCTCTTCTATGACCTTTACAAGATCCTCTGGAAGGTCGTAGTATTTGAATACTAAAGTCTCTTCTTCCTTGGCTTCTACCCTTGGAGTTTTCTCTTCAATCGTTACATCTACTTTCACTCCCAATCCTGAAAGCACAGTTTCAAGCTCTGTGCCCGTGAGACCAATTTCCTTTGTGAGCACTTCTATCAATGACTTAATGTCCTTTTTCATGGATGAAAGCTTTGTATAACTATACCCTGATTCTGCGATCTTTTTTGCAATTTCTTCAGGTATTCCGTGCTTTACAAGGGTCCTTATTATGTTTGTTTTGGAAGCCATGATCTTCACCTCTTGTCCTTTGAGTACATAGCTTTAACTTCCTCTATAATACGCCTCACGTCTACGGTCTTACCGCCAGCACTACGTGTTGGATCAACTCCGTCTTCTCCATAGATGAACTGTATGATCCTACCATCGGAATCCCTAACAGTGCCATCATATGCCACGTGTACGCTATCAAGGGCATTCACAAGTCTTCTTTGCATGTATCCAGAGCGTGATGTTCTCACTGCTGTATCTACGAGTCCCTCACGCCCTCCTGCACTATGGAAGAAGTACTCTATGGGATTCAATCCGTCCTTATAAGAGGACATGACGAATCCATGTGGTTCAGGTCTGAGATCTCCACGCTTGAAGTGTGCCGTTGTTCTACCTTGGAATCCACGCTTTATACGTGATCCCCTAATGGTCTGTTGGCCTATTGTACCTACAGTCATTATCAAGTCGAGATCCTTTGCTCTTGCACCACTCACTGCCATAAGGACAACGCTACTCCTGAGACCAAAGTATCTAAGTATGGTATCTCTAACGGACTTTCTCGTGGCCTCACTGAGTTTTTCCATTATACGCTGTTCAAGTGTTTCCTCAGCGGTCTTTCCTGGCTCACTCTCTATCTGCCCTTGTTTGTATTTCTCTATTAACACATCTATCTCTTTCTTCGTTTCTTCTATGATCTCTCTGATCATCATTTTGAGATCTCTTGGAATATCCACGTCATATAGACCCATTGTAAGTCCAAATAATGTGTCGACAGCTATCCCAAGAGCAGATGCTTTATCTATGAATTCTTTTGCAGTCTCAACGCCATGTTTTCTAACAATGGCATCTATGATCTTGCCCTTGAAAGCACCGATTCCTTCTTCATCTATTACTCCCTGAACAAGCTTGCCATTTATGATCTTCACTGTAGCTTCTTTCTTTGCTTTTTCAACATCTTCTCCTCCTATTGCTGATCTTGAAAGTCTTGAATCAAAGCTCAGAGTTATATCTTTAGGAAGAAGTAAGCTGAATATGGTCTTTCCACTCCAGTACTCTTTGCCATCTATTACCTTATCTGGAGGGGGTAATGGACCCTCGTACTTTAGGGCTGCAAGTAATCTGGAAGTCATTTCCTTATCGAAGAGTCTATCTCCATAAGTGAGGAGGAATAAACCGGATATGTGATCGTGGATTCCTCCTATTATTGGTCCTCCAAAACGAGGTGAAAGTATGTGCTCCTGTACTTTCATTAGGACCTCGGCTTCTGCTCGGGCTTCTTCACTCTGTAATACATGTAAGTTCATCTCATCTCCATCAAAGTCAGCATTGTATGGAGGACATACTGGAAGGTTTAATCTGAAGGTCTTGTATGGAAGCACCCTGACAACGTGTCCCATTATAGACATTCTGTGAAGGGATGGCTGCCTATTAAACAGGACTATATCTCCATCTAGAAGATGACGCTCGACGATCCATCCAGGCTTTAAAAGTTCAGCAATCTTTGGAGCATTCGTAGGGGTTAGTCTTCTTGGGATAGTTGTTCCATCAGGTTTCACTTCTATGACAGCATTTGCTCCTGGGTATCTCTTTGGACCGTTCCTTACAAGCTTACGAAGTTCTTCTATGTTGTATTCAGTAACTACAACAGGAACTGTGAGTTCCATTGCAACTTCATAAGGCAC